>NZ_JBSFPX010000037.1:0-44378 GCF_053588415.1 Mycobacterium sp. NPDC003449 | reverse complement strand
CCCTTTTCACATGAAAAGGGGCAGTTTTGTGTCTGCTCGCGCAGGAAAAGGATTACGCCTCGGCGAAGTTACGGGTCACCGCCGGGTCGACCGGGATGCCCGGGCCGGTGGTGGTCGAAACGGTCACCTTCTTGAGGTAACGCCCCTTCGACGACGACGGCTTGGCCCGCAGCACCTCATCGAGGGCGGCACCGTAGTTCTCGGCCAGCTTGGACTCGTCGAACGACGCCTTGCCGATCACGAAGTGCAGGTTGGCCTGCTTGTCGACGCGGAAGTTGATCTTGCCGCCCTTGATGTCGGCCACGGCCTTGGTGACATCGGGAGTGACGGTGCCGGTCTTGGGGTTGGGCATCAGACCGCGCGGGCCCAGCACGCGGGCGATGCGACCGACCTTGGCCATCTGGTCCGGGGTGGCGATCGCGGCGTCGAAGTCCAGGAAACCGCCCTGGATCTTCTCGATCAGATCGTCGCTGCCGACCACGTCGGCGCCGGCGGCCACGGCCTGCTCGGCCTTCTCACCGACGGCGAACACCGCGACGCGTGCGGTCTTACCGGTGCCGTGCGGCAGGTTGACGGTGCCGCGGACCATCTGATCGGCCTTGCGGGGATCCACACCGAGGCGGATGGCGACCTCGACCGTGGCGTCCTGATTCTTCGACGACGTCTCCTTGGCCAGCTTCGCGGCCTCCAGCGGCGTGTAGAGCTTGTCCTTGTCGACCTTCTCGGCCGCTTCGCGATATGCCTTGCTGTTCTTGCTCATTGTGCTTCCAATCGTGTTCTTGGAGTCGTGGTGCGGGCCGATGCCAGCCCTTCCACGTGGATCTGCTTCGATCCGGTTATTCGACGGTGATCCCCATCGACCGGGCGGTGCCGGCGATGATCTTGGACGCGGCGTCGACGTCGTTGGCGTTGAGATCTGCCTTCTTGGTCTCGGCGATCTCACGCACCTGGTCCCAGGTCACCTTGGCGACCTTGGTCTTGTGCGGTTCGCCCGACCCCTTCTGCACACCGGCCGCTTTGAGCAGCAGCTTAGCGGCGGGCGGGGTCTTGAGTGCGAACGTGAAGCTGCGGTCCTCGTAGACGGTGATTTCCACGGGGATGACGTTGCCGCGCTGCGACTCGGTCGCGGCGTTGTACGCCTTGCAGAACTCCATGATGTTGACACCGTGCTGGCCGAGCGCAGGACCGACCGGCGGGGCGGGATTGGCCTGCCCGGCCTGGATCTGCAGCTTGATCAGCCCGACGACTTTCTTCTTCGGGGCCATGCTTGTGCTGTTCCTTACTTGCTCATCACTTGCTCATCCGTAGGGCGCTGGGCGCGCCCGTTGTTCTAGCCGCTTGACCGGCTAAATCTTGGCGACCTGGGTAAAGGTCAGTTCGACCGGTGTTTCGCGGCCGAAGATCGACACCAGCACCTTGAGCTTCTGCTGTTCGGCGTTGACCTCGCTGATCGAGGCGGGCAGCGTCGCGAACGGGCCGTCCATGACGGTGACCGACTCGCCGACCTCGAAGTCCACCAGGATCTCCGGCCGCTCCAGCGTGGCCTCGGAGGACACGGCGGTGGACGCGGCGGCAGGTGTCTTGGCGCCGGGCTTCTTGGCCGCACCCTGCGGCAGCAGGAACTTCACCACATCGTCGAGGGTCAGCGGCGAGGGCCGCGACGTGGCACCGACGAACCCGGTGACACCGGGGGTGTTGCGCACCGCGCCCCACGATTCGTCGTTGAGTTCCATGCGGACCAGGATGTAGCCGGGCAGCACCTTGCGGTTGACCTGCTTGCGCTGGCCGTTCTTGATCTCGGTGACCTCTTCGGTGGGCACTTCCACCTGGAAGATGTAGTCGCCGACGTCGAGGTTCTGCACGCGGGTCTCGAGGTTGGTCTTCACCTTGTTCTCGTAACCGGCGTAGGAGTGGATGACGTACCAGTCGCCGGGTTTGAGCCGCAGTTCCTTCTTGAGCGCGACGGCCGGGTCCTCGTCCTCCTCCTCGGCGGGCGCCGCTACGGCGTCCTCGCCGGCCTCAGGAGCCTCGCTGGCGTCCTCGGCGGGAGCCTCGTCGGCCTCAACCTGCTCATCGACGGCGTCGACTGCCTCCGTCTCGGTGGCCTCGACGTCAACGGTCTCGTCGGCGAGTGTCCCATCGCCGTCGAACGTGGTCACGTTGTCAGTCCTCTCTCAATTCCAAATCAGGTGCCGAACACCAATGACACCAGGCGCGCCAGGCCGAAGTCGACCCCGGCGATCAGCGCGACCATGAACGCCAGGAAGACCAGCACCACCGTGGTGTAGCTGACCATCTGCTTGCGGTTGGGCCAGATCACCTTCCGAAGTTCGGCGACCACCTGCTTGAGGTAGTTGACGACGAACATGATCGGGTTCCGTGACGGCCCCGCCGCACCCTTCCTGGCCTTGGCCTTCTTACCCTTGCCGGAGCCGTTCTTGGCGGTATCGGTCGCCTCGGCGTCGGGTTCGGTCTCGTCCCCGTCTTCGACATCGTCGACCGCGCCGCGACGCGACCGCTTGCCGGTCGGGCGCAGCGGGCGGGTCACCACCGAGGTCCGGCCGTGGGTGTCGCCGGTGCTGTCAGCGTCGGTGCCGGTGTCGTCTGCGGAGCCGGCACCTTCGCGCTCGTCGCTCACCGCGTGCTCCGTTTCTTCTAGCGGACTGGTTTGTTCGTGGTCACCTTCCAGTGTCCACACCTTGTCGAATATTCAGTTGAGCAGGGGCGACAGGACTTGAACCTGCAACCTGCGGTTTTGGAGACCGCTGCTCTGCCAGTTGAGCTACGCCCCTTTGACGGTGCCCCGGCTCGCCGCCGCACCCTCCCTGCGTCCGGGGCTTACACAATTCGCGCGCTCGCCGTTCGCTGGAGTAAAGCGGACGGAAGCGCGCTGAAATGGGAAAAACCCCGAGAACCGAGTGTACCCCGCTGTGGGTGCGAGATACCAATCGCACCCGCCGGACCGGCCGGGCCGGTCTATTCGCCTGCCGCCTTGCGAATGACCTGGCCGGATTCCGGGTCCCACTTCACCGAGACGGAGTTGTCGCCCTCGTGGCCCATCAGGGTGGTGAACCCCTCCATCACAACTTCGCCGTCGTCATTGGTGCAGACGTTACGGGTGACGACGATGTCGGCGCCGAACCGCACGTCGACCGACTGGATCTCCATCCGCGCGTGCAGACGGTCGCCGACCGTGACCGGCTTGTGGTAGACGAACCTCTGATCCACCTGGATGATCTGCATGGTTTCCATGCCGAGGTCGACGTCGCGGAAAAAGGCGGCCTGCACCTGCACCGCGAATATCGACGAGAACGTCGGACCGGCGACGAGTCCGTCGTGCCCCAGCGAGGCCGCGGCCTCCTCGTTGAAGCTCGCCGGGTCCTCGGCCTTGACCGACCGCGCGAACTGCCGAATCTGCTCACGACCGACCTCGAAAACCTCGGGGTAGTCGTAGACGATGCCTTGGATGTTCGCCTTGAGCGCCATCCTTACGCCAGCTTCGCGGTTGCGACGGCCCGCCCGAAGATCTTCTTGCCACCCGCGGTCGCGGTGAGGGCGATGGTGACGAGCTTCTCGTCGGGGTCGACCGACTTCACCCGGCCGTTGAAGGTGATCTCGGCGCCCACGCCGTCGTTGGGCACCGGCACCACCGCGGTGAACCGGACGTTGTACTCCTTGACCGCGCCCGGGTCACCGACCCAGCCGGTGACATAGCCGCCGCCGAGGCCCATGGTCAGCATGCCGTGGGCGATCGCGGTGTCCAGGCCGACCTGCTTGGCGATGTCGTCGTCCCAGTGGATCGGGTTGAGGTCACCGGAAACACCGGCGTAGTTGACCAGATCCCCTCGGGTCAGGGGTATGACGCGCTCTGGGAGCGCATCTCCGACACTGACCGAACTGAATTCACGCAACGCCATCAGTAAAACCCTCTTCTCCGTCACCCGCACGGCCCGCCAGGGTCGTGAAGCTCTCCTGCACCACGTCACCGGCGTCGTCGGTGATGATGGTCTTGATCACGATGATGTCGGTGCCGTGCGCCTGCCGGACCGAATGCACGTAGACGTCGGAGTACAGCCGGTCACCCGCGAGGACCGGCCTGACATACTTGAATTCCTGGTCGACCTGCACAATCTGGGCGTCCTGGACACTGATATTGGCGTGGGCGAAGAACGCCGTCTGGGCCTGATAGCCGAAGACGCTGGTGAAGGTCAATGGAGCGAGAAGGGCGTCGTTGCCGAGTTCGGCGGCCGCCGCTTCGTCGTGATGGGACGCGTCGTCGTTCTTGACGGCGATCGCGTACTCACGAATTTTCTCGCGCCCCACCTCGTAATACTCGGGATGGCGGTAGTGCTTCCCGACGATGTTCGACGAAAGAGCCACGACCGTTGAGCTACCGCGACTCTTTGTGCGGCTGGTGGGTGCCGCAGTTCGGGCAGAACTTCTTGATCTCGAGCCGGTCGGGATCGTTGCGGCGGTTCTTCTTGGTGATGTAGTTACGGTGCTTGCACACCTCGCACGCCAAAGTGATCTTCGGCCGTACGTCGGTACTGGACGCCACGTCAGCTGCCCTCTTTCAATCAGTCAAATAGTGATCCTGTAGCGGTGGGGGGGCTCGATCCCCCGACCTCACGATTATGAGTCGTGCGCTCTAACCAGCTGAGCTACACCGCCATCCGGGTGCCACTTCGCCTTCGGTAAAGCTTGGCGACCACCGAGCCCCCTAACGGAATCGAACCGTTGACCTTTTCCTTACCATGGAAACGCTCTGCCGACTGAGCTAAGGGGGCGTGTCCCCGCGACGCGATGCCGCGCGGCCTTAAAGAGGGTACAGCCTCCCCGGCAACCGCACCAAACCGCAGGTCAGCGCGGCTGATGGGGAGGCTGCGAGTTGACGCACCAGCCAGCCGACCGAGGCCACCCGGCCCGCCTCGGTCAACGTCAGGCCGCCGATCCGGCCCCGCCGGGCCTGCACCAGGCCGAGCTCGGACAGTCGCGATGGTGCGGGTGGTGATACGCCGGTCGGCGGACTCGCCCGCGGCCGGCAGCATCATGGCGCGGATGCCGAGGTCGGTGAACCGGGCCAGGTGCATTTCTGATGCGAATTTTCTCCGTGTGTGGTTAAACACCTCGTCACGTGCGGTTTTTAGACCTGCGGGTTTGGTGTCCGGGCGTCGCGCAATACCCTGAGCCGATGTCCGATTCGACGCCTCAGGACCGCATGTATTTCCGCCAGCTGCTCGCCGGTCGCGACTTCGCGGCCGACGATGTGATCGCACAGCAGATGCGCAATTTCGCCTATCTGATCGGCGACCGCGAGACCGGCGACGCCGTGGTGGTCGACCCGGCGTATGCGGCGGGGGATCTGGTCGACGCGCTCGACGCCGACGGGATGCACCTTTCCGGCGTGCTGGTCACCCATCACCATCCCGATCACGTGGGCGGCTCGATGATGGGCTTCACGCTCAAGGGCCTGTCCGAGCTGTTGGAGCACGACAGCGTGCCGGTGCACGTCAATACCCATGAAGCCGACTGGGTTTCGCGGGTCACCGGAATCGCGCCGAGCGAACTGACCCGCCACGAGCACGGCGACAAGGTCGCCGTCGGCGCGATCGACATCGAGCTGCTGCACACCCCCGGCCACACCCCGGGCAGTCAGTGCTTCCTGCTGGACGGCCGGCTGGTGGCCGGCGACACCCTGTTCCTGGAAGGGTGCGGGCGCACCGACTTTCCCGGCGGCGACGTCGACGCCATGTTCCGCAGTCTGCAGGCCCTGGCCGCGCTGCCCGGCGACCCGACCGTCTTCCCCGGCCACTGGTACTCCGCCGAGCCGAGCGCGGCACTGGCCGATGTGACGCGCAGCAACTACGTCTACCGGGCGTCAAACCTGGATCAGTGGCGCATGCTGATGGGCGCCGGATAGCCCGGGCTTTTCCCCGCCGATTGCGGAATGCCCCGTTCAGGGCGGCACGTAGCGGGGCAAATCATCCGAATTATTCGCCCGGATCCACGGATTTCGTTGTCGACCCCCTTGCAATCGCAAAAGGACCTCGAAAAACCGGATACGAGTAGTGCCATACCCAGGACATCTCCACCCGCGACCGGCAAACTGGTAACCGCAAGCCTTCATCAGTCCCGCCGGGGGGTCGTCGTGAAGAACATCGTGGTGTGCTTCGACCACACCGATCAGCATCCGGGCCGCAGCGACGCAACCAACGCCAAGGCGCTCTTCGAATTGTTGGAGGGCCCCGATCAGCCCGCCTCGTACCGCTCGAACGCCGGGGCACCCGGCGGCAGACGACTCCTGCCGGGCCACCACGGTGCGGTGATCGACGAGGCCCGCCGGGCCGTCGAGGCTGCCTATCGGTTCGTCGGCGAATTCTGGCGGCCGGGTGACCGGATCTTCCTGTTCGGCGGCGCGGACGGCGGGCAGCGGGCCTGCGAGCTGGCGACCCTGCTCGGCACCGTCGGACTGTTGCCCGCCGACGCCGACGATCTGCAGCAGTACGCGCTGGCCACCTATCTGCTGCCGCGCACCGCGCGCACCCACCAGGATTGGCGGCGGGTCACCCGCCTGGCCGCCCACCTGCTCGGCGAAAACCACACCCCGGTCCCGGTGCACTTCCTCGGGCTGTGGGACGCCCTGCCGATCGCCGGGACCCGGCCGGTCTCCGGCCCGCTCGACAATGTCGAATCGGGCCGTCACGCGGTCGCCGTGGACGGCGGGCACAAGCGGCTCCACCACGACGGCCAGGTCGCCGAGGTGTGGTTCCGCGGTGCGCACTGCGACGTCGCGGGTGGCGCCGGGGCGTGCTGGCCGCTGGCCGACATCGCCCTCGACTGGATGCTCGACAGTGCCGTCCACGCCGGTCTGCGGGTGCACGAACGTCCCTCCTCGCCAAGCGATGTGGATGCGCTGGCCGGGGCGTCGCCGACCTTCGGGGCGCGCCGGGTGCCGCTGGATGCCGGGGTGCACGCCAGCGTCGAGATCTACCTGCGGTCCCATCCCCAGTACTGGCGCAGGCTGCCCGCCCGCATCGAATGGGCCGACGCCGACTGGCTGGCCCGCGGTGAGCGTCTGATGACCGCACCGGCGAGCCCATGGGCCTCGGTCCCCGCCCCGGCCACGATGTTCGTCGCCGCGGCGTCCTGATCGGACGTCCCGCGTAGTTTGCTGTACGAGCGCTGCCGTGGGGCGGCGTCCGTGGTATAAGCCTCTGGTGGGGTTCTTCGACTCAATCGCTGATCGGGGGCGCGAGTTGGCTGGTTTCGATCCGGGCGCGTGGACCGCGCTGGCCGCGTGGGTGGCCCTTGTCGTCGTCATCGTGGCGCTGGTCTACGCCTGGCGGCAGTATCTGAAGGCCAGGGAGCGCCGCGCCGAGCTGACCCAACCGAACGTGTCGATGTTCATGGAGCCCAGCGGCGCCGACTGGCATCTGGTCGAGTTGGTGGTCCGCAACTACGGGCAGCGCCCGGCCTACGGGTTGCGTTTCGAGTTCGCGAACCCGCCGACCGTCGGCAAGTACGAAAGCTCCTACGACGACAATTACGTCGACATCACCCCGCTCAACCTGCCCGCCGAGATCCCCTACCTGGCGCCGTCGCAGGAGTGGCGGATCATGTGGGACTCGGCGCTGGACCGCAAACAGCTCGGGGAGGCCATCGCGTCGCGCTTCGACGGCGCCATCACCTACTACGACGAGCCGGCGGCCACGGGCGGCAAGGCCGCGGGCCGGAAGTTCCGCAACACCGCCGTGCTGGACTGGGCCACCCTGCCCCCGGTGGACCGGATGGAACTGCTCACCACCCATGACCGGGCCCGCCAGGAGAAGCAGAAGCTGGAACTGCTGCGCGGTGTGCTGGCGTATTACCAGTACGCGGCCAAGGAGACCGACGAGCAGGTGCTGCGCTCGGAGATCAACCGGATCAAGACGCTCGGCTCCGAGGTGCGCGAGCGCTGGAAGAGCCGCTACGAGGCCACCCACGAGGACGACGACGAGGACTTCGATGATGACGATCCGGAGACCGAGCTGATCAACCGGCCGGTGCGGACCGGGCGCAGGCACCGGGCTGACTGACCCCGCAGCAACCCCGCTCCGTAGCATCTGTGCCATGAGCAGCCTGGTGAGCTATGCGCACAGCGAGTCCGTCGCAACGATCACGCTGGACGACGGCAAGGTCAACGCGCTGTCCCCCGCGATGCAGGCCGAGATCAACTCGGCATTGGACCGGGCGGCGCAGGCCGCGAGCACCGGTGAGGTGAAAGCCGTTGTGCTGGCCGGTAACTCGCGCGTATTCAGCGGCGGGTTCGATCTCAGCGTGTTCGCCACCAACGATCTCGAGGCCGTGCTCGCCATGTTGGCGGGCGGCTTCGAGCTCGCGGTGCGCGCCCTGACCTTTCCGGTTCCGGTGGTGATGGCCGCCACCGGGCCCGCGATCGCGATGGGATCGTTCCTGCTGCAATCGGGTGATCACCGGGTCGGATCGCCGAAATCGCGCTGCCAGGCCAACGAGGTCGCGATCGGGATGACCCTGCCGATCGCCGCGATCGAGCTCATGCGTCTGCGGTTGACGCCTGCGACGTTCCAGCGGGCGGTCTCGATGGCGGCGACGTACTCCGGTGACGCCGCGGTCGCGGGCGGTTGGCTCGACGAGATCGTGGAGCCCGACCAGGTGCTCGCCCGCGCGCAGCAGGTGGCGGCCGAGGCCGCGGCGACCCTGAACACCGGCGCCCACGTGGCCAGCAAGCTCAAGGCCCGGGCCGGGGCATTGTCGGCCATCCGGGCCGGGATCGACGGCCTGCCGACCGAGTTCGCGGGGTAATTCCTCGCGTTCGTAACGCTATGGCGATTTCCGGCGCGAATTGCCGCCACAGCGTTACAAACGCGGACTTGTCGGTGCCGATCGGCACACTCCGTCCATGGCGGACCCGTTCATCGGCAGCGAGGCGCTGACCGCGCGCACCGTGACCCGCCACGCGCTGCGGACGCAGTTTGTCGCCGTACACCGCGATGTTTACGTGGCGAACGGCACCCGCCCCACCGCCGTGCTCCGCGCCAAGGCCTGCTGGCTGCGATCGAATCGGCGTGGCGTCCTGGCCGGGTTCTCGGCCTCGGCACTGCACGGCGCCCGTTGGATCGACCGTGGTTTGCCCGCCTACATCATCGACACCAATCGTCGCCCGGCCCGTGGGATCGTCACCTGGGCCGACGCGATCGATGAGGATGAGATCTGCCTCGTCGGCGACATGCGCGTCACGACTGCGGCGCGGACCGCGATCGATCTGGCGTGCAGGTTTCCCGAGGACACCGCCGTCGCAGCGATCGATGCGCTGGCTCGGGCGGCAGGCTTGAAAGTTGCCGATATCGAGTTGGCGGTGCACCGGCACGCCGGGCGCAAAGGAATCAAGCGGGCCCGCGCCACCATCGCGCTGGTCGACCCTGGTGCTGAGTCGCCGCGGGAGACCTGGCTGCGGCTGCTGGTCATTCGGGCCGGCTACCCGCCACCACGAACCCAGTACCCCGTGCGGAACGAGTCCGGGGTGGTGATCGGTGAAGTCGACGGTGCGTGGCCGGACCTGCGGATCGCGATCGAATACGAAGGGATCCACCACACCGACCCCGACCAGTTGGCCAAGGACATCGCCCGGATCGACGCGATGATCGAGATGGACTGGATTGTGATCCGGGTCACTCGCCGCGACAGTGCCGCCGATGTTCTCAAACGGGTTGCCAAGGCCTGGGCTTCGCGTTCGTAACACCGTTTCGCTCACCCCGATCGAAACCAATATATATGTATGTGCTATGCATATTTGATGCCGCGTTACAACCAACTCGATGAGCTCCTGGTGCGCGTCCACACCGTCCGGCAACGCCCGGGCTGGCGACGCCGACTGATCGACGCGGGCGCCGTGTCGACGCTGTCGACCCTGCGGACGCTGCGCGCCGTCGAACAACGCGAGAACGCCGGGCTGGGCGCCTCGATCGGGGACGTCGCCG
The DNA here is from genome assembly GCF_053588415.1 of Mycobacterium sp. NPDC003449. Classification (NCBI taxonomy): domain Bacteria; kingdom Bacillati; phylum Actinomycetota; class Actinomycetes; order Mycobacteriales; family Mycobacteriaceae; genus Mycobacterium; species Mycobacterium sp. NPDC003449. Next base: position 34,383 of record NZ_JBSFPX010000037.1, on the reverse strand, counting down.
AGTACATGGTGGTCGAGCACTCCACCGCCAGCCGAACCGTCACCGCCGCGGTCAATGCCGGGCTGCTGACCAAAACCCTTGCCGCCGAAGACCAGAGACGGTGCGTGCTGGTACTCACCGACGAGGGCCGGGCCGCCCTGGCCGATGTCACCGAACGGCGCAGGGAAATGGTCGCCGAGACGGTGGCCGACTGGCCGGACGCCGACGTCGAGAACCTGGTCGACCTGCTGCAGCGGCTGGTGACCGACTTCGAACGCGGGGTCTGTTCGTGACAGCCCAGCTCACCACCCAGCCCCGCAGCGCGCTGCGCCTGATGTTCGACCCGGTTTTCGGTGCGCTGTTCTGGGGCAAGATGTTCTCGGTCGTGGCGGTGTGGACGCACGGCATCGTCGCGGCCATCGTGATCTACGACGCGACCCGCTCGGCGGTGATGGTCGGCCTGGTCGGCGTGGCCCAGTTCCTGCCCCAGCTGATCCTGAGCCCGACCAGCGGCAAGTGGGCCGACGTCGGCAACCCGGGCCGCCAGATCCTGCTCGGCCGGTTCATGTGCATGATCGGATCGGGGGCCATCGCGGTGTGGCTGAGCCTGGCCCCCGGCCTGCAGGGCAACGCCGCGGCCGTCCCGATCCTGGTGGGCTCGACGCTCGTCGGCTTCGGATTCGTGATCGGCGGACCGGCCATGCAGTCGATCGTGCCCAGCCTGATCCGTGACGGCGAACTGGCCACCGCCATGGCGCTCAACAGCATTCCGATGACCATCGGGCGCATCCTCGGCCCGGCCGTCGGCGCCTACCTGGCCGCGAATTTCGGGGCGGCCACCGGTTTCGCGATCAGCGCGGGCCTGCATCTGATCTTCGCGCTGTTCCTGGTCGTGATGACCTTCCCGTCCCGGCCGGATCGGCGCCCGGACAGCGACTACCGGGTCAGGGCGGCGCTGCGCTATGTGTGGCGTGACCGCCCCCTGCTGGTGGCGCTGCTGGCGGTGGGCACCGTCGGCTTCGCCTCCGACCCGTCGATCACCCTGACCCCGCCGATGGCCGAAGAACTCGGCGGGGGCACGCATCTGGTCGGGGCGCTGTCCGCGGCGTTCGGCATCGGTGCCGCGCTCGGGATGGCCGTGCTGGCCTTCCTCGGCGGGCGGGTGGCCGCGGACCGGGTGTCCTCGATCGGGTTGTGGCTGTTGGTCGCCGGGTGCGCGCTGCTGGCCGCGGGCACGGTCACCCCGGTCGCGCTGGCCGGGTTCGCGGTCGCGGGCCTCGGCTTCGGCTGGTCGATGACCGGGCTGAGCACCGTGGTGCAGGAACGCGCTCCCGACGAGCTCCGCGGCCGCATCATGGCGCTGTGGCTGGTCGGGTTCGTCGGGTCGCGCCCGTTCGCGGCGGGCCTGCTGGGCGGCGCCGCCGACGTGTTCAATGTGCGGGTCGCGTTCGTCATCGCGGCCGCGCTGACGTTCGCGGTCGCCATGACGGCCCGGCCGTCGGCACTCACGGCGCCAAACCCCGCACCACGCTGACCGGGTCTCATAGGGTGTCAACCGATGGCACTGCACCTGCACCGGGCCGAGCGCACCGATCTGCTCGCCGACGGCCTCGGCGCGCTGCTGTCGGACCCGCTGCCCGATCCGTTCGCCCGGGAACTGGTGCTGGTCCCGGCCAAAGGGGTGGAACGTTGGCTGAGCCAACGGCTGTCGAACCGGCTCGGGGTGTGCGCGGGGGTCGAGTTCCGCAATCCGCGTTCGCTGATCGCCGAGTTGATCGGCACCGCCGACGCCGACCCGTGGTCCCCCGACGCGCTGGTGTGGCCGCTGCTCGCGGTGATCGACGACAACCTCGACCAGCCCTGGTGTGCGACGCTGGCCGCCCACCTCGGGCACTTCGAGGCCGGTGACGAGCGCGAGCTGCGGCAGGGCCGGCGGTATGCGGTGGCACGACGGCTGGCCGGGCTCTTCGCGTCCTACGCCCGGCAGCGTCCCCGGCTGCTGGTCGACTGGGCCGGGCTGCCCGACGACCTGACCTGGCAGCGGCCGCTGTGGCAGGCGCTCACCGAGCGGGTCGACGCCGATCCGCCGGATATCCGGCACGCCAAAACCCTTGCCCGGCTGAGCGAGTCAGCGACCGATCTGCCGCAACGGCTGTCGCTGTTCGGGCATACCCGGTTGCCGGTCACCGAGGTCGAACTGCTCACCGCGCTGGCCACCCACCACGATCTGCATCTGTGGCTGCCCCATCCCAGCGACGCCCTGTGGCGCTCGTCGTCCCCGCCCAGCGGGTCCATCCCCCGCCGCGAGGACACCAGCCACCGCGAGGTCGCCCACCCGTTGCTGGCCACCCTGGGCCGCGACCTGCGCGAGCTGCATCGGGCCCTCCCGCATCCCGGCACCGACGAATATCTCGGCACGCCGGACTATCCCGACACCCTGCTGGGCTGGCTGCAGTCCGACATCGCGGCCAATGCGGTGCGCCCGGCCGGCCGGACGCACCGGCCTGCGGACCGGTCGGTGCAGGTGCACAGCTGTCACGGCCCGGCCCGCCAGATCGAGGTGCTGCGTGAGGTCCTGCTCGGCCTGCTCGCCGACGATCCGACCCTGCAGCCGCGCGACATCCTGGTGATGTGCCCCGACATCGAGACCTACGCGCCGTTGATCACCGCCGGCTTCGGCCTCGGCGAGACGGCCCCCCGCACCCCGGGAGAAGCCACATCGCAGGGCACCCACCCGGCCCACAAACTGCGGGTCCGGTTGGCGGATCGCGCTCTGGTGCAGACCAATCCGCTGCTCGCGGTGGCGGCTCAGCTGCTGGCCGTCGCCGGCGGCCGGGCCACGGCCAGCGAGGTGCTCAACCTGGCCGAGTCGGCGCCGGTGCGGGCCCGGTTCGGGTTCACCGACGACGATCTGGACGCGGTCACCGCATGGGTGCGTGAGGCGAACATCCGCTGGGGTTTCGACCGCGAGCACCGCCGCCCGTACGGGGTCGACTTCGTGCACAACACCTGGCGTTTCGGGATCGACCGGGTGCTGGCCGGGGTGGCGATGTCCGACGATTCGCACGCCTGGCTGGAGACGACGCTGCCGCTCGACGACGTCAGCAGCAATCGGGTCGAGTTGGCCGGCCGGTTCGCCGATTTCGTGGACACGTTGCGCACCGCGGTGGACGCGTTGAGCGGCACCCGGCCCCTCGACGAATGGCTGACCGCGCTCGCCGGCGCCATCGACGCGCTCGCCAGCACCGACGACGAGTGGCCGCTGGCCCAGGTGCGACGCGAGTTCGCCGAGATGTCCGAGCAGCCCGGCGCGGCGGCAACTATGTTGCGGCTGGCCGATATTCGGGCACTGCTGGACCGGCGTCTGGCCGGGCGCCCGACCCGGGCCAACTTCCGCACCGGAACGCTGACGGTGTGCACGATGGTCCCGATGCGGTCGGTGCCGCACCGGGTGGTGTGCCTGGTCGGTCTCGACGACGGGGTGTTCCCGCGGCTGGGCGCCGTCGACGGTGACGACGCCCTGGCCCGCGACCCGATGACCGGTGAGCGCGATATCCGTTCCGAGGACCGGCAGCTACTGCTCGACGCGGTCAGTTCGGCCACCCAGACGCTCGTCGTCACCTACACCGGCGCCAACGAGTATTCCGGCCAGCCCCGCCCGCCCGCGGTCCCGCTGGCCGAACTGCTCGACACCCTCGCCGTCACCACCGAACACCTGGTGCCCGTCGTCACCGAACATCCGTTGCAGCCGTTCGATATTCGCAACGTCATCCCCGGCGAGCTGGTGCCGGGTGGACCGTTCACGTTCGATCCGACCGCGTTGACCGCGGCGCAGGCCAGCGCCGGGCAGCGGGCCTCGCGGCCGCCGTTCTTCGCCGATCCCCTGCCGGCTCCCCCACCCACCGATGTCGCGCTGGAGGATCTCACCCGGTTCTTCAACGATCCGGTGAAGGGGTTCTTCCGGGCCCTGGACTACACGCTGCCGTGGGATGTCGACGGCGTATCGGATGTGATGCCCGTCGACATCGACGCCCTCGAGGAGTGGACCGTCGGCGACCGGATGCTGGGCGACATCCTGCGCGGGATGACCCCGGCCGGCGCGCAGCAGGCCGAATGGCGGCGCGGCACCCTGCCGCCCGGTCAGCTGGGTTGGCGGCGGGCGGTGGCGCTGCGCGACCAGTGCGCGCTGCTGGCCGGCGAGGCGCTGGGGTTCCGGGGCGGTGACGGGCAGGCCTACGACGTGGACATCGACGTCGGGGCCGGGCGGAGGCTCACCGGCACCGTGTCCCCGGTCTTCGCCGACCGGCTGGTGTCGGTGACCTATTCCAAGCTCGACGGTAAACATCTGCTGCAGTCGTGGATTCCGCTGCTGGCGTTGACCGCCGGGTATCCGGGCCGGGACTGGTCGGCGGTGTGTATCGGGCGGCCCCGGCGCGGGACCACGCCAAGGGTCGGGGGTCTGGGTGGCCCCGCCGATCCGGTCGAGTTGCTGGCCGATCTGGTGGCCATCTACGACGAGGGGCGGCGGCAGCCGCTGCCGCTGCCGGTCAAGACGTCGTTCGCCTGGGCGGCGGCCCGGCACTCCGGCGACGATCCGGAACAGCAGGCCGGTTTCCGCTGGCGCACCAACCAGTTCCCCGGCGAGGATCAGGCGCCCGCGCATGTGCGGGCCTGGGGGCGGGACCGGTGGTTGAGCAGCCTGGTGCGGCTCGGCCTCGGCGAATACGCCGAACGGCTGTGGCTACCCGTGTTGCGGGCCGAGAGGTCGCCCCGGTGAAGACCTTTGATCTGTTGGGGCCGTTGCCGCAACGCGACACCACCACGGTGTTGGAGGCCAGCGCGGGCACCGGCAAGACGTTCGCACTGGCCGGTCTGGTGACCCGGCTGCTGGCCGAGGGGGTGGCCACACTCGACGAGATGCTGCTCATCACGTTCGGCCGGGCCGCCAGCCAGGAGCTTCGGGAACGGGTCCGGGGCCAGATCGTCGCGGCGGTTGCGGCGCTGGACGATCCGGCCCTGGCCGCCAACGACCTGGAGGAGTATCTGGTGTCGGCCGACCGCCCGGCCCGGCGGCAGCGGCTGCGCGACGCCCTCGCCGGTTTCGACGCCGCGACCATCGCCACCACGCATCAGTTCTGTCAGATCGTGCTGCGATCGCTCGGGGTGGCCGGGGACAGTGATTCCGGGGTCACCCTGGTGGAGAGCCTTGACGAGCTGGTGTGCGAGATCGTCGACGATCTGTATCTGGCCCACTTCGGTGCGCTGCGCGAGGATCCCGAACTCGGCTATGCCGAGGCGCTCCGGTTGGCCAAGGTGGTGGTCGACAATCCGGCGACCGAGCTGCGGCCCGCCGACCCTGAGCCGGATTCTCCTGCTGCGGTGCGGCTGGGCTTCGCCCGGGATGTGCTGGCCGAGTTGGAGATCCGCAAACGCCGGCGCGGGGTGCTCGGTTATGACGATCTGCTGACCCGGCTGGCGACGGCGCTCATCGCGGACGATGCCCCGGCCCGGGTGCGGATGGCGGACCGCTGGCCGATCGTGATGGTCGACGAGTTCCAGGACACCGACCCGGTGCAGTGGCAGGTGATCGAACGGGCCTTCTCGGGACGCTCGACGCTGATCCTCATCGGCGATCCCAAGCAGGCCATCTACGCGTTCCGCGGCGGGGATATCGCGACCTATCTGCGGGCGGCGGCGACGGCGGGCGACAAGCAGACCCTCGGCACCAACTGGCGCAGCGACCGGGCGCTGGTGGACCGGCTGCAGGTGGTGCTGCGCGGCGCCCAACTGGGCGGGCCCGACATCGTCGTCCACGATGTGGCGGCCCACCATGAGGGGCACCGGCTGGTCGGGGCGCCCCGCAACGACCCGTTCCGGCTGCGGGTGGTGCCCCGAAAACGGTCCGGCACCAGGGTGATTCCGATCGCCGAGCTGCGTACCCACATCGGCCGGGATCTGGCCGCCGATATCGGGGCGCTGCTGGCGGCCGGCGCGACGTTCGATGGCCGGCCGCTGCAGGCCCGCGACATCGCGGTGATCACCGAGACCCACAAGGACGCCAGGTCGTGCTACGCCGCGCTGCTGGCGGCGGGCATCCCCGCGGTCTACACCGGTGATTCGGATGTGTTCAGCTCCGAGGCCGCCGAGGATTGGCTGTATCTGCTGGAGGCGTTCGACCAGCCGCACCGGCCCGGTCTGGTGCGGGCCGCGGCGGCCACCATGTTCTTCGGGGAGACCGCCGAATCCCTTGCCGCGGGCGGTGAGGAGCTCACCGACCGGGTCGCCGAGACGCTGCGGGTCTGGGCCGGGCAGGCCCGCAACCGCGGCGTGGCGGCGATCTTCGAGGCCGCGCAGCTGGCCGGGATGGGCCGGCGGGTGCTGTCCTGGCAGGGCGGTGAGCGGTTGATGACCGATCTGGCCCATATGACCCAGCTGCTGGGCGACACCGCACACCGGGACGGGTTGGGGCTTGCGGCGCTGCGGGACTGGCTGCGCACCCAGCGTTCGCAGGCCGGCGGCGAGACCGAACGCAACCGGCGTCTGGACAGCGATGCGGCCGCGGTGCAGATCATGACGGTGTGGGTCAGCAAGGGTCTGCAGTTTCCGATCGTCTACCTGCCGTTCGCGTTCAACCGGTATGTGCGCGAACAGGATCTGGTGCTGTTCCACGACGACGGGGTGCGCTGCCTGCACGTCGGCGGGGTCGACCCGGCGGTGGCAAGGGCCGGCCGCGCGGAGGCCGCCGCCGACGACAGCCGGTTGACGTATGTGGCGATGACACGGGCCCAGTCGCAGGTGGTGGCGTGGTGGGCGCCGTCCAACGACGAGCCCAACGGCGGGCTGTCCCGGCTGCTGCGGGGCCGGCGGCCCGGCGAGTCCGCCGTGCCCGACCGTTGCGCACCGGCCAAGGTCGGCGACGCACAGGCGCTGGACCGGCTGCGCGAATGGGAGGCCGCGGGCGGCCCGGTGATCGAGGAGTCCGTCATCGGCGGGTTCGCCCCGGTGCGGCCGCCGGCGCCCCGCACCGATCTGGCGGCCCGGCACTTCCACCGGGCCATCGATACCGCCTGGCGGCGCACCTCCTATTCCGGTCTGCTGCGCGCCGCCGAGGACTCGGGGGTGTCCAGCGAACCGGAGGTCGCCGGACTCGACGACGAGAGCGACGATATCGCGGTGGTCGCGCCCGCCGAGGGTGTCGATCTGCCCTCGCCGATGGCGCAGTTGCCGACCGGGCCGGCGTTCGGCTCGCTCGTGCATGCGGTGCTGGAGACCGCCGATCCGTTCGCGGCGGATCTGGCCGCCGAGCTGGCCGCGCAGGTGCGACGGCATGCGGCGCGCTGGCCGGTTGAGGTCGAGGCGCCGGAGCTGGCCGGGGCGCTGCTGCCGATGCATGACACCCCGCTGGGCCCGCTCGCGGCCGGGATGACGCTGCGCCAGATCGGTCTCGCGGACCGGTTGTGCGAGTTGGACTTCGAGTTCCCGATGGCGGGCGGGGATCTGCGTGACGGTGAGTTCGCCCAGTTATCGGAGGTCGGGGCGCTGTTGCGGGCACACCTGCCCGCCGACGATCCCCTGGCCGGCTATGCCGACCGGTTGTCGGCCGGGCTGCTGGGCAGCCAGCCGTTACGGGGCTATCTGTCCGGCTCGGTGGATGTCGTGCTGCGGATCGGGTCCCGGTTCGTCGTGGTCGACTACAAGACGAACTGGCTCGGCACCGGGGACACCGGGTTGACCGCCGCCGATTACGGCCGCGCACGCATGGTCGAGGCCATGCTGCATTCCGACTACCCGCTGCAGGCGTTGCTGTACAGCGTTGTGCTACACCGGTTCCTGAGTTGGCGGCTGCCCGGCTACGATCCGGCCACCCATCTGGGCGGGGTGATGTACCTGTTCGTGCGGGGTATGTGCGGGCCGGCCACACCGGTGGTCGACGGGCATCCGGCCGGGGTGTTCAGCTGGGAGCCGCCGGCCGCCCTGGTGGTCGCGACCTCGGAGTTGCTCGATGCTTGACGTCTTCGCCGAACTCCTCGAACCCGCCGATCGGCATGTCGCGCAACGGCTGAGCGCGCTGGCCGGCGAAACCGACGCGCGCGTCGAACTGGCGGTGGCGCTGGCGGTGCGGGCGCTGCGCGGCGGATCGGTGTGCGTGGATCTGCGGTCGGTCGCCGCCCAGGTCGACCGGCCGGAGTTGCCGTGGCCCGCGGCCGAGGACTGGCTGACGGTGGTGGCGGCCAGCCCCCTGCTCGGCACCCCGCCGGTGCTGCGGTTGTTCGGTGATCTGCTGTACCTGGACCGGTACTGGCTGGAGGAGCAGCAGGTGTGCGCGGACGTGCTGGCCCTGGTGTCGGCCCGCCCCGGCGGCGCGACACCCGAGGTGTCCCGGCTGTTCGGCGCCGGGTTCGAGGAGCAGCGGGCCGCGGCGAATGTCGCACTGTCGCAAGGCCTGACCGTCCTGACCGGCGGACCGGGCACCGGCAAGACCACCACGGTGGCCCGGCTGCTGGCGCTGCTGGCCGAGCAGGCCGCGCTGGCGGGACGCCCACCGCTGCGGATCGCACTGGCCGCGCCGACAGGTAAGGCCGCGGCCCGGCTGCAGCAGGCGGTGCTGCTCGAGGTGAATCGGCTCGATCCGGTGGACGGTGCCCGGCTGAGCGGGCTGACCGCCACCACACTGCACCGGCTGCTCGGGTCGCGCCCGGACACCTCGTCGCGGTTTCGGCACCATCGGGCGAACCGCTTGCCGCACGATGTGATCGTCGTCGACGAGACCTCGATGGTGTCGCTGACCATGATGGCTCGGCTGCTGGAGGCGGTGCGCCCGCAGACCCGGCTGCTGTTGGTCGGCGATCCCGATCAGCTGGCCTCGGTGGAGGCCGGCGCGGTGCTGGCCGACCTGGTGGATGGGCTGGGTGAGCGTGGCGTCGCGGCGCTCCGGACCTCGCACCGGTTCGGCGAGTCGATCGGTGCGCTGGCGTCGGCGATCCGCGCGGGCGACGCCTCGGCCGCCGTCGATGTGCTCGCGGCGGGCGGCGAGCACATCGAGTGGGTACCCGCCGGGGCGGCCGAACGGCTGCGGGAAGTGCTGGTGCCGCATGCCCTTCGGCTGCGGCAGGCCGCGATTCTCGGTGACTCGGCCGCCGCCCTGGCCACCGTCGACGAGCACCGGCTGCTATGCGCGCACCGGCACGGGCCGTACGGGGTGGCGCATTGGAACCGTCAGGTGCAGCGATGGTTGACCGAGGAGACCGGTGAGCCCCTTGGTTCCAGGTGGGCGTCCTGGTACGCGGGCCGGCCGATCCTGGTGACGGCCAACGACTACGGCCTCAAGCTGTACAACGGGGACACCGGGGTCACGGTCGCGACGCCGGACGGGCTACGCGCCTTCGTGGACGGCGTAGGCGGGAGCGGATCGTTCGCGACCGGACGGCTCACCGAGGTGGAGACCATGCACGCCATGACGATCCACAAGTCGCAGGGCAGCCAGGCCGACGAGGTGACGGTGCTGTTGCCGGAGGTCGAGTCGCGCCTACTGACCCGGGAACTGTTCTACACCGCCGTCACCCGGGCCGAGACGAAGGTACGCGTCGTCGGCACCGAGGCTGAGGTACGCGCGGCCATCGAACGCCGCGCGGTCCGCGCGACCGGCCTGCGCGAGCGGCTCAGGGCTTAAACGGCGCGCCCGGCGAAGAACGCACCGGAAATCAGGCCGATGGCGATGGCCAGCGTGGGCAGGCCCATCACCGCCGCCGTCACCACACCCGCGACCGCACCGATACCGAGAACAAGTAGGAGTCCGGCGATAAATGCACCGAGCATTGGCCCACCCTTTCTATGGCTGCGGTCACAATGTACCTCTGACGTTAGCCGGATCACACGCACTTCGACGGGTTGGTCGTGTTAACAATTTCGCGCCGAAATGTATAGCTCAGCTTGCTAGATAGCCTCCGCAACCCGATCGGGACAGAATTCGCGGGCACAGCACCGCCGGCCAGGGAATCAGCAGCTGATCGCGATGATCGCCGCAGCGATCATCGTCGCTGTTCCCGCGCCCGGTCGTCGACCTTCAGGCGATCCGGCCGGCGAAGTACGCGCCCGAGATCAGGCCGATCGCCAGCGCGAGCGTCGGCAGACCCATGGTTGCGGCGACCACGACACCGGTTATCGCCGCGATCCCGAATAGCACCAGGAGCACCGTGGCAATTACTCCGAGCATCGCCCGCCCCTTTCTGTGACTGTCATCACAATTCTAGATGTGACGTGTGCTGAGTCACAGCAAGAACAGGTCTCGATTTGACCGGGGCAAAAGCCACCGGGGGTCGGTGGGACGCCGGGGAGTTAACCCAACCGATGCCACCAGTGCACGGGCGGATGACAGGATTTGGGACGTGGCTCCCGATAAAGCTCAGTCCATCGCGTATCCAGCCCCCGGTGCCCGCCCGATGCGACACGAAGACGAGGAATTACCCCCGCACGTCATCGTGCTGTTCGGCGCGACCGGCGATCTGGCGAAGCGCAAGCTGCTGCCCGGGCTCGCGTACCTGGAGCAGTCGACGTTCAGCCCCGATATCCGGGTAGTCGCCACCTCGCTCGAGGACTACACCGACGAGCAGTTCCTCAAACACGCCAAAGAGGCCATCGACCAGTTCGCCAGCCGCAAACCCACCGACGAACAGTGGGATGAGTTCGCCGCCAAGGTTCAGTACGTGCCGCAGGGCGCCGGACCCGATGCGCTCGCCAAGGCCGTCGCCGCCGCCGAAACCGAACTCGGCCCCGACACCCGTCGGCTGCACTATCTTTCGGTGCCGCCCAAGGCCGCCCAGTCCGTCATCACCATGCTCAAGGATGCCGACCTGGTAAAGCGGTCCAAGGTCGTGATGGAGAAGCCGTTCGGCACCGACCTGGCCAGTGCGGTCACCCTGAATGCGTTCGTGCACAAGACGTTCAAGGAATCGCAGATCTTCCGCATCGACCACTTCCTCGGCAAGGAGGCGGCGCAGAACATCCTGGCCTTCCGGTTCGCCAACGGACTGTTCGAGCCGATCTGGAATCGCAATTTCATCGACCACATCCAGATCGACATCCCCGAGACGCTCGGCCTGGATCAGCGGGCCAACTTCTACGAAAGCACCGGCGCATTCAAGGACATGGTGGTCACCCATCTGTTCCAGGTGATGGCGTTCGTCGTGATGGAACCGCCGACCGCGCTCGAACCCCGGGCCATCAGCGAGGAGAAGAACAAGGTCTTCCGCTCGATGCTGCCGATCAACACCGCCGACGTGGTGCGCGGGCAGTATCAGGGCTACCGCGACGAGCAGGGTGTGGGCGCGGAATCGGAGACCGAGACGTTCATCGCACTCAAGGTCGGGATCGACAACTGGCGGTGGGCCGGCGTGCCGATCTACCTGCGCACCGGTAAGAAGATGGCCCAGGGGCAACGCATCATCTCGATCGCGTTCAAGGAGGCGCCGCGGTCGATGTTCCCGGCCGGATCCGGCGTCGGGTCGCAGGGGCCCGACCACCTGACCTTCGATCTGGCCGACGAGTCGAAGGTGTCGTTGTCGTTCTACGGCAAGCGGCCAGGACCGGGCATGCGGCTGCAGAAGCTGTCCATGCAGTTCTCCACCGAGGAGACCGCGGCGGTGGCCGATGTGCTCGAGGCCTACGAGCGGTTGATCCTGGACGCGATGCGCGGCGACCACACGCTGTTCACCACGGCCGAGGGCATCGAATCGCTGTGGGAGCGCTCGGCGCCGCTGCTGCTGGACCCGCCGGTGGTGAAGATGTACCCGCAGGGCACCTGGGGGCCGAACGCGATTCACCAGCTGATCGCGCCGAACGCGTGGCGGCTCCCGTTCGAACGGGTCTGGCGGGAGTAGGTCGTCACTCGTCACACCGGTCACTTCGGTACCAGTTTCGGACGCGCCACTCGAGTTGCCCGGCTGTTAGCGACTTTTCAGCGACAATCGCCACTCACGCACCATGAGCCACGTTCGTCACGCATGCAATCAATACTCACGTCGCTCGAACCTCACCGAACTCGCGAGCAACAGATTTCGGGTTGCCCGGCTATGCGCGACAGAGTCGCTGACAATCGGGCGCTGGACTGGTGGGACCCACGGGACTTCAATCATCGTATGAGTCGGAAGTGACTACCCAATCTGGGACCAATGAGATTCCAGAGGCCCACGAGGCGATTGTCGCTAAAAAGTCGCTAACAGCCGGGCACTACGACCACGCGTTCGCCGACGCCCCACGCATGTCAGCCACCGTTCGACAGGATCCGGCGGACGTTAGGGTGCTCCGATGACGCCATTGACCGCCGATCAGGTCCGAGGGGTGTGGGGGACGTTGTTGCTCCCCATCACCGACGACGACAGCATCGCCTGGGGCCGGCTGGCCGACCAGATCGACGTGCTGGTCGACGCCGGCCTGGACGGCATCTACGCGCACGGCACCGCGGGCGAGTTCCATGCCATCGACGAGGACGAATTCGACCGCGTGAACACGCTTCTCGCGCAGCGGTGCGAGGCGGCGGGCCTGCCGTACCAGATCGGGGCCTCGCATCCGGCTACACCGGTGACGCTGGGCCGGATCCGGCGGGCGGCAGATCTGGGGCCGGGCGCGATCCAGGTGATCCTGCCCGACTGGGTGCCGTTGAACGACGACGAAGTGGTGCGGTTCCTGACCGGTGCGGCCGACACCGCCGGCGGGGTGCCGTTGGTGCTCTACAACCCGCCGCACGCCAAGACGCCGGTGCCGCCGGATCTGCTGGCCCGGGCGGCCGCCGAGGTCCCCCAGCTCATCGGGGTGAAGATGGCCGGGGGTGACGACGCCTGGTACGCGGCCATGGCCGCCGCGGTACCCAAGCTGTCGGTCTTCGTGCCGGGCCATCTGCTCGCCTCCGGCCTGGCAAGGGGCGCGCACGGCAGCTATTCGAACGTGGCGGCCATGTCGCCGCGCGGAGCCGTCGGCTGGTACCGCCTGATGACCAGTGATCCCGCGGCCGCCGCCGACGTCGAACGGCGCATCGGTGAGCTGTTCGGGCGGCACATCGCCCCGTTGCAGGACCGTGGGCTCTCCAACCCGGCCCTGGACAAGTTCCTGGCGACGGTCGGCGGCTGGGCCGACGTCGGCGTCCGGTTGCGTTGGCCGGCGTCCTCGGCGCCGGTGCAGGCGGTCGAACCGGCCCGCACGGACGCGCATCGGCTGCTACCCGAGCTGTTCCCGGCCGCGTAGCCCCCGCTGCGGGCGGCGGCAGGTCACCCGTTGCTCAGCGCGCTGCCTTTGCGCCACTGCGCCCACGGGACGGTCCAGTCGCCGTTGTTATCGGGTTTGAGCGGGTCACCGCCGGTGTTGCGGATCTCGACGATGTCACCGGGCACCGAGAAGTCGAAGAACCACTTGGCGTTCTCGCCGTTGAGGTTCAGGCAGCCGTGGCTGGTGTTCTCTTTGCCCTGAGCCCACACCGTCGCGTTGAGCTGGTGCAGATAGATGCCGTCGATGCTGATGCGGGTGGCCCACGGGATCGTCGTCTTATAGCCCAGCCGCGAGTTGACCGGCAGGCCGTAGGTCGAGGAGTCCATGATCACCGGGTTGGCCTTGTCCATCACGGTGTAGATGCCGCGCGGCGTCCAGAAGCTCATCGTGGTGCCGCCCACCGTCTCGGTGCCACCCATGCCCATCGAGGTCGGCATGGTGCGCACCAGCTTGCCGTTGTCGAAGACGCTGACCTGTTTGGTCCTGTCGTCGGCGATCGAAACGTGCGAGTTACCGATCTTGAACGACACCTTCTCGTCCTGCGCGCCGTACAGGCCGTCGCCGAGCTTGGCTCCGTACAGGGCCGCGTCGACGGTGACCTTGGTGCCCGGGGCGTAGTACTTCTCCGGGCGCCAGTGGGCGGTCTGATCGTCGATCCAGTTCCACGAGCCGACCGTCTTGGGCTCGGTGCTCACCCGCATGCGGCGCTCGGCGGTGGCCTTGTCGGTGATCGGTTCGTCGAAACGGGCCACCACGACCATGCCGACGCCGTAGGTCGCACCGTCCCGCAGCGGCGCGTAGGAGGTGCCGTTGAGGTAGACCCTGGCCTGGTAGCTGGGCGTCAGTGTGCTGAAGGTCGAGGTCTGACGGGTCGGCATGCCGCCGGGGCCGAGGCCGTCGACCGTCATCGTGTACGTACGGCCGTAGCCCAGCGTCGTCGTCGGCTTCCAGGTCTTCGCGTCGGGGGTGAGGACGCCGGGGATGTCCTTGCCCGCGTCGTTGACCATCTTGACGTGGGCGACGGTGCCGGTCGCGGCGGTCACCATGACCCGGGCCAGCGGGTCGATGTCGTCGGCGTCGGGCCCGGGGGTAATGGTGATCCGGGCCGGTTCGGTCGGCGAGGGCTGCGGGGCGCCCTGCGGCGGCGCGGCCACCGTCTGGCAGTGCTCATCACAGCCGGGCAGGGCCGTGACGACGACACCACCCGATACGGCCAGCACCGCGAGTGCGACCGCGAGACAGGCACGGCGAACAGACGTCAAACTGCGCTCCAATGTGGTTCGGCGAGGGCCGTATCGATCGGCGGACCGATCGGGTGCACCAATGGTAACCGGGCCCGGTCAGGTGCGATGCGACGGCTCCTGGGCCGTGGGCGAGTCGTAACCGTGTCGTTGCTATGACCGGCGTCTCTGGTCCGCGGCCTCCGCGCGGTTCGGCTCGTCCCCCGGCGGATCCTCGAGCAGCACTCCGCGCATATGAAAGTGCGTCGGGTGGTAGTAGTTCTCGGAGAAGTTCATATAGGTGCCGCCGGCGTCGTACGCCCACCGCTGCTCACGCAGCAGTGGGGTTCCCTCCGCGATGTCGAGCAGTCGAGCCTCGTGCGCGGTCGCCTGCCACGCACTGACTTCGTATTCGATCCGCCGGGTGTGGTGTCCCCGGCCGCGGAGCACGGCGTCGAGACTGTTGTCGACAAGTCGCTGCGATTCGAAGTCGGCGAGCGGCGCGGGCAGGTGGTTGCCGAGCACCGCGATCGGTGTCGAGGCGGCGAGGCGGAGCCTGTCGATGGCAACCAACTCCGTGCCGACCGGGAAGCCGGTGCGCCGGGACAACGCGCCGTCGGCGGTGACCGGCCACATGGAAATGACTCGCGTCGCGGGATCGCGGTGCGCGGATTTGAGGTCCGAGTACAGGCTGGGACTGGTCAATGACGAGTAGTCGATCGACGGCGCCTGGCTGATCTGGGTGCCCACTCCCGGGACGCGCCGCAGGACGCCCCGGTCGATCAGCTGGCCGGCCGCCCGACGCAGCGTGGTCCGGGCCACATCGAACCCCGCGCACAGCTCGGGTTCGGGTGGCAGAAACTGACCCGGCCGGATGACTCTCCGCCGTAACGCGTCCTCGACCTGCTGGACGATCTGTGAATACAGTGGAATCCCAGAAGCCGCGGCGACCGGTCTGAAGCATTGGGCGAAGTCGACGCGCTCGTCGATCAACCTCACCTCCTCGTCCGACGGATGGTCGCAGGGTAACGGTTCGGTTCAGCGATGCGAACTGCGCCAGAAGTCGTCCCAGTCGGATTTGGTGCGATAGTCGCTGACCAGATCGTCGTTGCGCAGCGGTGCCATCTGTCCGAGGAAGTCCTTGACGTTCGACGGGTCGTCGGGCGCGGGAACTTTCGAGTTGGTCGAGGGCTTACCGTCGGCGAGCTGGAGGGCAAACCCCTCCTGGGTCAGCATGTAGTGAATGAACAGCTTGGCAGCGTTGGGGCTCTCGGTCTTGGCCGCATAGGCGATCGCGGACGGAAATGCCTGCAAGGCCCATGGTTTCATGCCGTCGCACAGGGCCAGGTGGTAGCCCTTCTGCGCGACGTTGCGGAACTTCGCCATCGAGATCGGCCCGAAGCTCGGCTCGGTCTGTCCCGGCGCGCCCACTGCCTCCGATACCTCTTCGTCGGTCTGGGTCAGCTTCGGCTGGTTCTGTGCGAAGCGTTTGAGCCACTCGTGCGCGGCGTCGGGCTGATCGGTCGTGAGATCGGTGCCGTACAGGTCTTTGTAGGCCGTCCGCAACGCCGCATCGTCGTTTAGCGCCATCGAGTTGAACCAGTACGGGTATTTCGGGTTGCTGAGCGGGTCGGCGATCGCGACGCGTCCGGTGAAGTCCTTGTCGGTGAGCTGCCAGATATTGGACACCGGACAGCTGGGGTAGCTCTGATTGTTGTACACCCAGCCCATCGGCCCGTAGTGCACGGTCAGTGGATACTGGTCCTCGGGTTTGATCGAGTCCTTCATATCCCCCGGCACCCAATTGACGAGGACTCCCTGTTGCAACAGTTCGACGGCGAACGTCGGCAGATCCTCATTGACGATCACGTCCCCGATGACGTTGCCCGACTGATCTTCTCGCAACACTTTGTCGATGGCGCCGAGCTCGACCTTGACCCCGGTGGCCTGCAGCCCGTACTTCTCGGCGAACGCCTTCGCGGTGTCGACCACCTTTCCGGTCTGGTCGTAGACCGTGATCGGGGGCTCGGTGCGGGCCGCAGCGATCAGCTTGTCCAGATCGAAACCCTCCTGGGCCTCGTCCGGTTGAAAAGTCGCCTGTGCCAACGGGGCCGACGCATCGTCCGCGGCGGTCTGGCTGGGCGGGGCGCACCCGGCCAGCGCGAGAACCAGGGCGGCGCCCGTGACGACGGCACGGCTGAGCTCGGATCTGATCATGTGCATGTGCCCTCCTGGGGTCGCGGTTGGGTCGGATCAGGCTGAACGCAGCCGGGATCCCTCGAGCATGGTGCGTTCGATCAACGGGAAATCGGCATCGGTGACGTGGGCGTAATAGTCGGGGGCCAGGAAATCACCGCGTGCGGGTTGTTCGTTGCCGTTGCGGTAGGCGCGGTAGCTGCCGCCGGCCAGCTTGAGCAGGAAGCTGCCGGCGGCGACGTCCCAGGGGTTGGTCCCGAAGTTGAATGTGGCGTCGGCCCAGCCCGCGGCCACGTGGGCCAGGCACAACGCGCCGCTGCTGGTATTGCGGACGGCCGAGAAGTCCTTCACGATCGCGCCGTACCGGCGGAGGCTGCGTTCCTCGTCGACGAGGAGGTCGGCGGGCATCGGGTAGTGGGCCAGCACGGTGGCCTGACCGGATGCGGTGAATCCGCGTGACCGGATGGGTTTGCCGTCCAACCGGGCGCCGGTGTCGTCGGCGGTGAAGAGGTTGCGCTGCACGGGGTCGTAGATCACACCCGCGATCACGTCGTCGTCGACCGCGGCCGCGATCGAGACGCACCAGAATGCGATACCGCGGGCGAAGTTCGAGGTGCCGTCGATGGGGTCGACGTACCACGTCGGGCTCTGATCGCCGTGGACGCCGTCCTCTTCCCCGACGATCGTCGAGCCCGGGAAGTCCTCCTGGATGATCTCGCGGATCCGCTGTTCGGCGGCGCGGTCGTAGGTGGTGACGATGTCGTGGATGTCGGCCTTCAGGTCGATGTTCATCTCGTTGCGGAATCCGGTGCGCAGCATGGGTCCGACCGCCAACGCAGCGCGTCGCGCGGTGGCCGAGCAACGGGTGGACAGGTCGGACATGGGAGTGATCCTCTTCGGTTCAGGTGCGGGCACGGTCTGGCAGCCCGGTGGTGATTCGGTCCAGCAGGTCTGCGGGACCGGCGACGACGGCATCGGGGTCGGGCCCGTGGCGGGGGCGCGACTCGGTGCGGCTCGACCGCATCAGAATCGTCGCGGCCACCCCCGCGCGTCGGCCACAGGCGACGTCCCGGCGGTAGGTGTCCCCGACGTACCACGTGGTCGCCGGATCGGCGCCGGCCTGCTCGATGCCGTGCAACAGCAGGCGCGGATCGGGCTTGCGGACACCGACCTCGTCGCTGAAGGCCAGGCCGGCAAACCGCCCGTCGAACCCGTTGTCGGCCAGCACGGTTCGATAGGCCGAGCCGGAGATCGTGTTGCTCACCACGCACACGGCGATACCCGCGCGGTCGCACTCGTCGAGCAGCCGGCCCACTCCTGGCCGCACGATCCGCGTCTCCCAACCGAGACACAGCATGGCGCTCAGCCGGGCCCGGTCACCCGCGATGTGCTCCAGCAGGGCCTGCCCCCAATCGGGCCGGGTGAGCATGGCCCACAGTCGCCGGTCGTCCAGTTCGGCACCGTCGCGGTCCGCGTCTTTCCACGCACTGTGGCGGGCTCGGCCTTCGATCAGTTCGGCTGCCAGCCAGTCGATGTCGGGGAGGTCGGCTTCGTCGACCTCGTCGAGCAACCGCTGGGCGAACGCTCGGGCCCAGCCGTCGGCCGGACCTGTCTCCACGATGACACCGCCCAGATCGAGTGCCAGCAACCGCGGTGTCGTCGCTTCAGCCGGCATCGACACGGTCGCCTTCGGTATCGAAGACGTGGACGTCGTGTGCGGCCACCCGCATCCGCACCTCGTCACCCGGCGCGATCTCTGGCGGGACCGAGGTGGTCGCGAACAGATGACGGTCGTCGCAGACGATCTCCATCGTCCAGCTGCCACCCGTCGGCAGGACGGCGAACACCCTGCCGTCCAGGCACAGTCCAGCGCCGGTGGTGTCCCGGCCGCTCCGTTCGATGCGCACAGATTCCGGGCGGAACCCCAGCGAGCCGGGTCGGGCCGATCCGGTCGCGCGGGCGAGCGCGAACGCATGAGCCGCGGCGATGTGCGGGGCCGGCTCGGCAGCCCCGCCGAGCTCGATGGTGTTGATCGGCGGATTGCCGAGGAATTCCGCGACGAACCGGTTTCGCGGCCGATCGTAGATCTCGGTCGGCGTCCCGATCTGTTGGAGACGGCCCTCGAACAGGACCGCGATGCGCGTCGCCAGCGTCATCGCCTCCCACTGGTCATGGGTGACGAACACCAGGGTTGATCCGAAGTCCTGGTGAATGCGTTTGAGCTCGGCCCGCATCTCCAGGCGCAGCCGCGAGTCGAGGTTCGACAGCGGCTCGTCCAGGAGCATGACGCGCGGGTTCACCGCGAGCATCCGGGCCAGCGCGACCCGCTGTTGCTGCCCGCCGGACAACTGCGACGGGTAGCGGTCGGCGTAGCGGTCGATCCCCATCACGGTCATCACCTCGTCGGCCCGCCGTTGCCGCTCGGCGCGCGCGACCTTGCGCAACCGCAGCCCGTATTCGGTGTTCTTACGGATCGTCATGTGCGGCCACAGCGCGTAGCTCTGGAAAACCAGACCCATCTCGCGACGTTCCGGCGGTACGAACAGTCCGCGTTCGACGGAGTCCAGCACCTGCTCGTCGACCGAAATCGACCCTGCCGTGGGCTGTTCCAGGCCGGCGATCATCCGCAGGGTGGTTGTCTTGCCGCAGCCGGACGGTCCGAGCATGCACATGAAGTCACCGTCGTCGACGGTCAGGTCGAGGTCGTCGACGGCACTCGCCTCGCTGCCCCGGTAGCGCTTGCTGATCCGGCTGAGCTGAATTGTGGGCATCGGTCATCCACCTAGTCCCCGACCGAGGTCGGTCTTCATGGTCTTCTGTATGGCGTAGGTGCCGCCGAACGCGACGGCCGAGACGATCAGCACGACACCGTTGGCTGCCTGCGTGTAGCCGTATTCGACGAGCTTGATGGCGAATGTGGTGAGCACATCCATGCCAGGCACAGCGAGGATCACCACCAGGCTCAGGCTGCGCACCCCGGCGATGAACGGCATGAGCACCCCGGTTGCCAACGCGCGCTTCTGAATTGGCAGCACAATTCCCGCCATGCGACGCCACCACCCCGCCCCGGCGACCTGCGCTGCCTCCTCGGGGTCGGGACCCAGCTGCATCATCGACGAGATGCCGGCCCGCGACGCGAACGGCATCTGCTCGGCCATGTAGATCAGCACGAGGATCGTCGCGGTGCCGTAGAGCGCCGGTATCGGGCCGCGCGGGACGGCGAACAACGACAGATAGGCGACTGCGAACGCGATCCCGGGTACCAGATAAGGCAGGAAGGTCAGTTGGCGCAGGGTCGTGCCGAGCAGCCGGCTGGGTGAGCGGACCACCACATAGCCGACCAGGTTCCCCAGCACACCGGCGGCCACGGCCGCTACCCCGACGATCCAGAAGGTGTTCCAGGTCGCCGACCACACCGCGCCGCTCACCAGTACGCCGTCGGTGAAGCCGGGGGTGTCGAGATCGTGGCCGAACCAGTAGGCGAAGGTGAAGTTGTCCGCGGAGAAGTCGGCGGGCCGGTGCATCAGGGTGGACAGCAACAGCACCGCGACCGGCACCGCGACGCTGATCAGAAACGCACACCCGCACAGCGCGGTCGCGGGCAGGCGCCAGCGGCCGAGCGGGCGGGTCCGGTCCATCGAGCCTTTGCCACCGATGGTGACGAAGCGCCGCGCCTCTTTGAGGAAGTGCACGTCCACCCACAGCGAGAGCAGCCCGATCACGACGATGGCCGCCGCGATCACCGCCGCCGCGCCGTTCTCCCTGGTGGTGATGTTGCGATACAGCGAGGTGGCCAGCACGTTGTAATCCGTTGGCAGACCGAGGATGTAGGTCACCCCGAATTCACCGAGCACCTTGGCCAGGATCAGCGTGGTGGCCGAGATCAGGGCGGGCCGCATGAGCGGCACCACCACGGTCCGCAGCACCGTGAAGTACCGCGCGCCGAGCATCCGGGCCGAGTCTTCGAGCTGCGCGTCGAATCGGGTGAGGGCGTTGCCGAGCAGCAGGATGACGAACGGGGAGAAGTACAGCGTGAAGATGATCGTGATCGGCACGCCGCCGTAGGCGAGCCAGTCGGGCGGGGTCAACCCGATCGATTCCAGCCAGCCGGGCTGCCCACCGGCGATGCGGTTCTTGAAGATCGTGGTCCAGGCCAGTGCGAACGCCCACGTGGGCAGCATGTACGGGACGATCAGCGCGGTACTGAACCAGCGGCGGCCGAACAGGTCCGTCCGGGTGAGCAGCCACGCCAGGACGCCGCCGAGGATCAGGGAGAACACCACCGAACAGGCGCTGACCACCAGGGTGTGCACCAGCGGCCGCCAGAACAGATCGGCCGACACCGGCGAGAGAAACACCCGCCAGAGGTAGTACGACGTCACCGAGCCGGCCGGTCGCTGCACGACGAGCGAGTCTTTGGGGCTGACCGTGACGGCTTGCATCAGCATCGTGACGATCGGCACCGCGATCAGATAGCCGAAGAGCACCAGGGTCAGCAGTCCGATCGCGGTGGTCGGACGTCGCACGGCGATCCGGATCCGGTAGCGCAGCCCGCGACCGCCGTTGACCGGGCGTTGCCGCTCGGCAGGCTCCGCCGGGCGGGCTGCCGTGGCGCCTTCGTCACGAGCGGGCGCCGTTGCTTGTGGGTTCACCTGGTGTCCTCGCCTGCAGGTTCACATTTGTTAAGACATATCGTTTTAGATACCTGTCGGAGAGTATGCGGCACACCGTCGATGTGTCAACAGTCACATTCCGCCGTCGGCGCCGGCGGCGCACAGACCCGGCCGTCAGCCCCGGATCAGCCCATTACCGCGATACGGCAACTGTTTTGGTTGTTCTGTCCAGCCCGCCGCGACCGGGGCGCGATCAGTTGCCGTCGATCGCTTCGAAGCAGTACGCCCGCTCCGGTTGGCTGTAGGACAACGTGACCGGCCCGCACTGCGAGGTGTCGGTGCCGTCGTCGATCCGGTCGGTGACATGCAGCGCACGCACCGGCCCGCCCGCCCTCGAGTTCGCCTGGGCACAGGCCACATGGGTCATGGTGCTCTCGTCGAGGTCGAGCAGGTAGCACTCGCCTTCGCTGAGGTTCATCGCGAAACACCACTGGTCGCCGCCGTCGGTCGGGACGAAGACGAAGTAGCTGCCCTCTGCGGCGGGTTTGCCGTCCGGACACCTGCCCTCGTCGGTCTTGCCGGCGAACTCGTAGACGGCGTCGAGGTCGGAGCAGTCGCTCGACTGCAGTTTGCCCGCGCTGTAATCGTCCGATGTCACGCACTGCCCCTCCGACAGTTGTCCGCCCAGCGTGACGTTGAGCGCGCCGCTGTGCACCAGCACGAGCGCGAGCACACCAACGGCGACCAGGCCGACCACGCACACCGCGGCGATCACGCCCCATATCCAGGCCCGGCTCTTCTGCGGTGGCAGTGGTGGCGGCAGATGACCCGGGTACGGCGGATAGGGCTGTTGCGGCGGACCCCAGGACCCTGGCGGCGGTTGTTGTTGCGGTGGCTGCGGGCCCCACTGGCCGGGCCACTGCGGCGGCTGAGTCATGTCGTTTCCTGTTCCGCGTCTGGTTGCTGCACCGCGGACACCTCCCCCGGTGAGACCAGTGTGTCGCATGCGGGTGTGGGGTGGGTGAGGTAGTGCGCGAGCACCGGGCTCAGCCAGGAGATGAGCGCCTCGTCGTCCATCGCGACCAGTGGCGGCATGGCCAGGATGTAGCGCGACACCGCGACACCGAGTAATTGCGCACCGACGAGCGCCGCGCGTTCGGCCGGTCTGTCAGGCACCACCGCGGCCAGGGCCGGCGCCACCTGTTCGGCGAAGACCGCGAGCAGCGCGTCGGCCGCGGCACGGTTGGTGGCGGCCGCCCGCAGCAGCGGCAAGAACGATCCCTCGGGCGCCCAGACCGTCACGAACATCGGCAGTACGACCGCCGCGACGTCCTGGGGCGCCACCCCCGCCAGGTCGGGGAAGGTGATGTCGAGGCGCGAGGCGGCGCCGAACAGTCCGGCCTTGTTGCCGAAGTAATGCATGACCAGTGCCGGGTCGACGCCGGCCGCTGTGGCGACGGACCTGATCGTGGTGCGTTCGAATCCCCGTTCACCGAACTGCGCCTGGGCCGCGCCAAGGATCGCCGATCGGGTCACGTCCGCATCGCCCTTCGCCGCCATGCCCACCAGGGTATTCAACAACTGTTGACACGCACAATCCGGCGGTCTAGCTTGGTGTTCAACAACCGTTGAATGCCGAGTGCGGAGGGACCGACCATGACCGTCACCGCCATCCAGATCGGCCTGGATCCCGATGTCATCGACTTCGATTCCCCGGACTTCGCCCAGTTTCCCGGCCTGACGCGGGAAGGGCTGCGGGCCGCCAACGACGACAATCTGGCCGGGCTGCGAGCGGCCGGGTACCGCGTCGACAACTGTCTGATCGAGTTCGGCGAGCCGGGCGCGGCCAAAGCCCGGCAGTGGCTGGAGGCCGGCCGCTACGACGCCGTGCTGATCGGCGCGGGCGTGCGGCTGGTGGCCGCCAACACCCTGCTGTTCGAGGCGATCGTCAACACCGCGCACACAACTCAGCCGGGCTGCCGTTTCGTGTTCAACCGCGCCGCCGTCGCCACCCCCGACGACATCGGGCGCTGGTACCCGACCGCGGCGGCGGCCCGATGAACACCGTCGACGTCCTCGTCGTAGGGGCCGGGCCGACCGGGCTGACCGCGGCCGGCGACCTGGCCCGGGCCGGCCGTCGCGTCGTGGTGCTGGAACGCCGGCCCGCGATCAACCCGTCGAGCCGTGCGTTCGCCACCATGGCCCGCACCTTGGAGCTGCTCGACGCCCGCGGCCTGGCCGCGGAGCTGCTGGCATCGGCCCACAAGACGCCGGGGATCACCGTCTTCGGCGGGGCCCGCATCGACCTGACCCAGCTGGACTCGGACTATCCGTTCGCGATGATCACGCCGCAGCCCAATGTGGATCAGGCGCTGGGCCGCTACGCCGTCGGGCAGGGCGCCCAGGTGCGGCGCGGGGTCGAGGTCGTCGCGCTCGATCAGGACGCCGACGGTGCGACGGTGACGGCCCGGCCAGGCGAGGGCGGTGGCCCGACGCGGTATCGGGCCCGCTACGTGATCGGTGCCGACGGCGCGCACAGCACGGTCCGCGGATTAGTCGGCGCGGACTTCCCGGGCAGAACGATCCTGTCCTCGATCGTGCTGGCCGATGTGAAGCTCACGTGCGGGCCGACCGGTGGCGGGCTGACACTCGGCTCCACCCGCGACGTGTTCGCGTTCCTGGCCCCCTACGGCCGGTCGGATGACGACGGCGCCTGGTTCCGCACGATGGTGTGGGACCGGCACCATCAGGTGCCCGACAGCGAGCCGGTCGAGGCGGCCGAGATCATCGACGTCCTCGGCCGGGCGATGAACGCCGACCTCGGGGTGGCCGAGATCGGCTGGCATTCCCGATTCCACTGCGACGAACGGCAGGTCGCCGACTACCGGCATGGCCGGGTGTTGCTGGCCGGCGACGCCGCGCATGTGCACTCGCCGATGGGCGGGCAGGGCATGAACACCGGGATCCAGGACGCGGCGAACCTGGCCTGGAAACTCGACGCGGTACTGGGCGGCGCTCCCGATACGGTGCTCGACACCTACCAGGCCGAGCGGCATCCGATCGGCAGGCGGGTGTTGCGGCAGTCCGGCCTGATGGCCCGCGGCGTCACGCTGCGCCCGCGGGCGGCCCGGTGGATCCGCGATCTCGTTGCGCCGCGGCTGCTTCGGATACCCCGGGTGCGCGACGCCGTCGCGGGCAGCTTCTCCGGAACGGGGCTGCGGTACGGCACCGGCGGACCTGTGGGCACCCGGGCCGCCCGGATCCCGCTGGCCGACGGCTCGCTCTCCGCGCTGCAGCGGAGGCCGGGATTCGTGTTGATCCGCGAGCGCGGCGCGCGGCCGGCGGAGTTCGCCGGGCTGCAGTCCGAACGCACCGACGACGGCCCCGCGATGCTGGTCCGGCCCGACGGCTATGTGGCCTGGACCGGCAGGTCGGCGGACCAACACGGGTGGGACGCGGCCCTGGAGCAATGGACGGGTGGTATCACGGCGGTATCATTACGTGATGGGTATGACGCTGCGCACCAGTGACGAGCAGACCGAAGCGTTGCGCCGGCAGGCCATCGCCGAGGGTCGGTCGATGCAGGCGGTCGCGCTGTCTGCGATCGACGAGTACATCGCCCGCCGCGCCCACAAGGCCAAGGTCGACGCGGCGGTGCGGCGCGTCGTCGCCGAGGAGGCCGGGGTTCTGGAGCGCCTCAAAGACGCATGATCGAGTACCTCGATCTCGAAGACCTGCTGGAGATCGCCCGTCATGCCGTCGGACGGCAGGTGTCGGTGCGGGACTACGGCCTGCTCGAGTCGGCGTTGGCGCGGCCATCCGCCTCGGTGTTCGGTGCCGACGCCTACCCCGATCTCCATCTCAAGGCCGCCGCGCTGATGCAGTCGCTGGCGCGCAACCATGCCCTGGTTGACGGGAACAAACGGCTCGCCTGGGCGGCCTGCCTGACCTTTCTGGCCATCAACGGGCAGCGGATCAACGCCCCGGAAGACGATCGCTTCTTTTTCGTCATCCGAGTCGCCACGGGAGCCGAATCGGAGGTGGCTCCCATCGCCGAGGAACTGCGCGCATGGAGCGCGCGGCGCTGAATCCGGCCGATTACCGATTCGGCCCGGTTCGCCAATACCATGGCCAGTCGATATGACCGACAACGCCGTTAACATCACGGGCACCCCGCCATCTCGCCGCATCATCACCGAAGCGGGCCGCCGCCGCACCTTCGCCGTCATCAGCCACCCCGACGCCGGCAAGTCGACGCTGACCGAGGCGCTGGCTCTGCACGCCCGGGTGATCACCGAGGCGGGCGCCATCCACGGCAAGGCCGGGCGACGCTCCACGGTGTCGGACTGGATGGAGATGGAGAAGGCCCGCGGCATCTCGATCACCTCGACCGCGCTGCAGTTCCCCTACCGCGACTGCGTCATCAATCTGCTCGACACCCCCGGCCACGCCGATTTCTCCGAGGACACCTACCGGGTGCTGACCGCCGTCGACTCCGCGGTGATGCTCATCGACGCGGCGAAAGGCCTTGAGCCCCAGACTCTCAAGCTGTTCCAGGTGTGCAAGCACCGGGGGATCCCGATCATCACGGTGATCAACAAGTGGGACCGCCCCGGCCGGCACGCCTTGGAGCTGGTGGACGAGATCCAGCAGCGGATCGGGCTGCGGCCCACCCCCTTGACCTGGCCGGTCGGCATCGCCGGGGACTTCAAGGGCGTGCTGGACCGCCGCGGCGGACAGTTCATCCGGTTCACCCGCACCGCCGGCGGTGCCACCGCGGCGCCCGAGGAACACATCGCCGCCGCCGAGGCGCACGACGCCGCGGGCGTGGACTGGGATACCGCGGTCGAGGAGTCCGAGCTGCTGTCGGTCGACGGTGCCGACTACGACCGTGACGCGTTCCTGTCCGGGGAGGCCTCGCCCACACTGTTCACCTCGGCGGCGTTGAACTTCGGGGTGAACCAGCTGCTCGATGTGCTCGTCGAGCTGGCGCCGCCGCCGGCCGGCGCGGTGGATGTCGACGGGACCCGCCGGGCGGTCGAATCCCCGTTCAGCGCTTTCGTTTTCAAGGTGCAGGCCGGGATGGACTCCGCGCACCGCGACCGCATCGCCTACGCCAGGGTGTATTCCGGGACGTTCGAGCGTGGTGAGGTCCTCACCCACGCCGCCACCGGCAAGCCGTTCGTCACCAAGTACGCGCAGTCCGTGTTCGGCCAGCAGCGCTCCACACTCGACGACGCCTGGCCGGGGGATGTGATCGGGCTGGCCAACGCCGCCGCGCTGCGCCCCGGCGACACGCTGTATCGCGATGCGCCCGTGCACTATCCGCCGATCCCGAGCTTCTCCCCCGAGCATTTCGCGATCGCCCGCAACGCCGACCCCAGCAAGCACAAGCAGTTCCGGCGCGGTATCGAGCAACTGGAGCAGGAAGGCGTCGTGCAGGTGCTGCGCTCGGACAAGCGCGGAGAGCAGGCCCCGGTGTTCGCCGCCGTCGGCCCGATGCAGTTCGAGGTGGCCACCCATCGGATGGCCGCCGAACTGAGCGCACCGATCACGCTGGAATCGCTGCCGTACCAGGTCGCGCGGATCGTCGACCCCGAGGACGCCGAGTTCGTCAACCGGCAGGTCTCGGCCGAGGTGCTGACCCGCACCGACGGGGTCATGCTGGTGCTGTTCTCCACACCGTGGCGGCTGGAGGGCTTCCAGCGCGACAACCCAGACATCACGCTGCGCTCGCTGGTGGCGGCCGCCGAGGGCTGACACCGGCCTGGCCCGAAATGCCTTGCCGTGCATAAACGAGTAAGCGCATCGCGCATCGACGTGCATCTATGCACTTCCATGTGCAGCACTGTCCGTTGACTAACCCCCATACGCGGGTTGAGATGTTGGGCACACCGGATCGGCCATCAGTCGCGAGATAAGGATCATGCGTTGAGCTTCAGCGGTTATTTTCAGGGGCCTGCCACCAGCCTCGACGATCAGATCGAGAGCTACGCGACGACGCGCGTCCCGGACAGTCAGCGCTGGCGCCGGCCGGCCATCCTGCTGGTCCTCACCGGCAATGTCACCGCGATGTTCTGGTTCGCCCTCGGCGGCCAGATGGGCTTTCTGGTCGGGTGGCCGACGCTGCTCATACCGATCGCCTACATGGTCATCGGCGCCACCATCGTCGGCGCCCTGGTGATGAGGATCGCCAGCCAGGAGGGCCTGTCGTTGCCGCTGCTGTCCCGCGGGCTCGGTTTCGGCGCGCGGGGTTCGGCGGTCGCGTCCTTCGTCTACGCGGTGAACTACGTCTTCTATTTCATCTTCGAAGGCAGCATCGTCTCGCACGGGCTCAGCGAAATCGTAGGGATACCCATCAATTCGGCGGGCGCCAGTGTGGTGTTCGGCATCGTCGCGCTCATCGCGCTGTACTACTCCTGGCGCGGTATGCACTCGATGAACATCTTGCAGCGTTTCGGCATGCCGATCTTCCTGATCCTCTTCGTGGTCGGCATGGTCATGCTCGCCAACGGCTATGTACTGGTCGGGCCCGGGGAATGGGCAGTTGAGGACGGCGTCACGGCGACGGCGATGTGGCAGGCGCTGAGCCTGGCCAATGGGCAGGTGGTGTTCCAGGCGCTGATCGCCACCGACTACGGCCGGTTCGTGAAGCGGACGGTGTCCTATGCGGGGACCGCGGGCGTGATGCTGGTCGAGTTGCTGATGATCGCCGTCGTCATGGTGCTCGGCGTGTTCCTCGGCTTCACGATGATCTCGCATTTCGACGGCAGCCGCGCCGAACAGGAGCTCTCCGCCACGGATCCCGGTTTGATCTTCGCGGTCGTGATGGGCGTCCTCGGCGTGATATTCGCGATCCTGACCCAGGTGCGGATCAACGTGATGAACCTGTACTCGGGTTCACTGGCCCTGTCCAACGCCTGGGATGTGCTCTCCCCGAAACGGATTGGCCGTCAATGGTGGATGGTGCTCCTGGTCGGGCTGGGTGTGGTGCTCTATCCGATCAACGTGCTGCAGTACACCGACAAGTTCCTCGCCGTCACCGGCATCATGACGAACACCTGGATCTTCATCCTGCTCAGCGATTACTTCGTCTGCCGCAAACTGTTCAAACTCGCCCCGAGCAGCCAGATCGAGTTCCGCGAGAGCCGGGTCAAGGATTGGAACATGTGTGGGATGGCGGCGCTGGCCGCGGGCCTGGCCGTGGGTGCGCTCGGGGTGTTCGGCGCCTATCCGCTGCACTTCGCCTCGTTCGCGGCCATGCTGGTGGGGCCGATCGTGTACATCCCGCTCACGGTTCTCTCCAGAGGCTCGCAGTATGGTGCGCCAGGGCCCGCCTCCGAGGATGAACTGCCCGACGGGCGGCACCCGGTCGCAGAGGCCATCGAGTGACAGCGAAAAAGATTCAGGTACAGGGAGATTGACGCTATGACGGACAACGATTCGGCAGCCGGGCTGCACTACCGGGAGATCTGCGAACTGGTGGAGCTGCTGGCCGGCGGGGATGTCACCTCGCGCCAGCTGACCGAACTGACGCTCGACCGGATCGCCTCGGTGGACCAGCGGATCGGGGCGTATGCGTTCGTGGCGGCGGATGAAGCCATGGCCCAGGCCGCGCAATCCGACGAACGGCGCAAAACCGGCACTGCCCGCGGCCCCCTCGACGGGATTCCGTTGGCCATCAAGGACATCTACGATAAGGCCGGGTGGCGCACCGAGGCAGGCATGGCCATCCGCGCGGGGCAGGTAGCCGAGACCACCGCGACGGTGGTCGAGCGACTCGAGCAGGCCGGCGCCGTCATCGTCGGCAAGGTACACACCACCGAGGGGGTGTACACCGAGCACACGCCCCCGTTCAAGGCCCCGCTGAACCCGTGGGATTCGAGTCGTTGGGTCGGCGTGTCATCCAGTGGCAGCGGCGTCGCGCCCGTCGCGGGACTGTGTTTCGGCGCGCTCGGATCCGACACCGGCGGGTCGATCCGGATGCCGTCGGCCTCCAATGGTGCGACCGGCCTGAAGCCGACCTGGGGCCGGTCCAGCCGGGCGGGCGTCGTCGAACTCGCGGCGACGCTCGACCACGTGGGCCCGATCTGCCGTTCGGCTCGCGACGCCGGCCTGGTGCTGGGTGCCATCGCCGGAGCCGATCCCCGCGACCCGACCGCGTCGTTGCGGCCCGTCCCGCGGTTCGACACCGAGGCGCCGGCCTCGCTGACCGGGGTGCGGATCGGTATCGACCCGGAATGGAGCTACCGCGATGTGAGCGCCGACGTCGAGAAGGCCCACCGGGAGGCCGAGCAGACGCTGCGCGACCTTGGCGCCGATCTGGTACCGGTCACCTTGCCCGATCCGACCGAGGCCATCACCGACTGGTTCGGGGTGTGCGCCGTGCAGACCGCACGCGCGCACCGTGGGCTCTACCCGGAGCACAAGGACAGCTACGGGCCCGCGCTGAGCGAGCTCATCGAACTCGGAATCTCGATGTCCGGCATCGATTACGACGTCCTGCTCCAGCGCCGGGTGGTCTTCAAAGGCGAGATGGAGACGGCACTGGCGCAGGTGGATTCGGTGTTGATCCCGGCGCTGCCGTTCATCGCCCCACCGGTCGAGAAGATGATCCGGATGGACGAGGAGACCACTGCGGGCGTGCACCGGTTCACGGTGCCGTTCACCCTCTCACAGCTGCCGACCATCACCTTCCCCGGCGGCTTCACCACGACAGAAGCCGGCCACCCGTTCCCGGTCGGCCTGCAGATGGTCGGCAGCGCCTTCGACGAGCGCCGGCTCGTCGACGTGGTCGGCGCCTTCCAGGCCGTGACACCGTGGAACAAGCGGCATCCCGCCGTGTGAGCTGTCGCTAGTCGGCCTGGGTCAGGTATGGGTTGGCCGCCACCGCCGAGCGCAGAAACTGTGCGACCGCCCGTACCCGGCCGAGCTGCTGCAATTCACGCGGGATGACCAGCCAGTAGTTGCGCCGCACCGAAAATGACTGCGGCAGAACCGGGTTCAGCGACGTGTCCGGGCCGCCGACATATTCCGGGAGTGGTGCGACGCCGAGCCCGCTGCGGGCCGCGGTCCAGTGGCCGGTGATGTTGTTGGTCTGGATCGCCACTCGCTGCTTGTGCGGCAGGTATTCGAGGATCCGCAACGGTGCCACGTCGAGCAGCGCGTCGATGTACCAGATCAGCGTGTGGTTGGTCAGGTCGGTCAATTCCGTTATCGGCGGCGCCGCGTCCAGGTACTGCGGCGCGGCGTACAGACGCAGGTCGTAGCCGGCCAGGTGGTGCACGTGGACTGCGCGGGGCGGGGGCTCTTCGAGGGTCACCGCGATGTCGAACTGCCGGGCGGACAGCGAACCGCGTTCCGTGGCGGTGGCGAGCTCGACATCCAGATGGGGATGCGTCCGCCGCAACTCGACCAGTCGCGGTGCCACGACGAAGGCGCCGAACCCGTCCGGAGTCGCCAACCGCACCGTGCCGGTGAGTGGCCCGGCCGCGGATGTTCGCGCGTCGTATGCGGCGACCACGGCCGATTCCACCGACTCCGCACGCGGCAGCAGATCCGCGCCGGCCTCCGTGAGATTCCATCCTCCCGGCAAGCGGTCGAAAAGCCGTTCGCCGAAGGACTTTTCAAGCGCGGCAATTCTCCGCCCGACCGTAGTATGGTCCACCCCCAGGTTGCGGGCGGCCTCGTTGAGCCGGCCCGTGCGGGCGACTTCGAGGAAAAACCGCAGGTTGTCGGCGCTGAACATGCCCATCAAGCTACACGTGCAATTGTGCACGCGCATGTGCACCATTGGCCGTTGACTCGTGCACGAATGAGAAACAAGCATGAGTGCACGGCCAACGCCACTCAGCCACACAACAAGTGAGGACGGACTCATGACTGTCGACATCGCGCTCCCCCGGGTCGCCAAGTTCGGCGCCGGGTCGCTCGACGACCTGGGCACCGTGGTCGCTCAACTCGGCATCCACCGACCGCTGCTGGTCACCGACCGCTACCTCACCGAGACGGGTCAGGCCGAACGGCTCGTGAAGAACCTGCAGGCCGCGGGGGCCGATGTCGCCGTTTTCTCCGGCACCGTGCCCGATCCCACGGTGACCTCCCTGGCGGACGGGCTGGCCCTCGCCAGGTCCCACGACGCCGACGGAATCATCGGTTTCGGAGGAGGCAGCCCGATGGACACCGCCAAGGCATTCGCGGTGTTGTCGGCCAACGGCGGTGACATCGCGTCGTACAAGGCACCCAGCAGCTACGCGGGCCCGGCGCTGCCGATCGTGGCGGTCCCGACGACGGCCGGAAGCGGTTCGGAGGCAACCCAGTTCACCGTCATCACCGACGGCGAGACCGACGAGAAGATGTTGTGCCCCGGCTTGTCCTTCCTGCCGGTCGCCATCGTCGTCGACTTCGAACTGACCGTGTCGATGCCGGCCCGCCTCACCGCCGATACGGGCGTGGACGCGCTCACCCACGCCATCGAGGCCTATGTCAGCCGACGGGCCAGCCCATTCACCGATGCACTCGCACTGGCGGCGATGAAGTCCATCTCCAGGCACGTCCGCCGGGCCTACACCGACGGCGCCGACCGCGAGGCGCGCGAGGCCATGATGCTGGCCTCCACCCAGGCGGGTATGGCGTTCTCGAACTCCAGCGTCGCACTGGTGCACGGGATGAGCCGCCCGATCGGCGGTCATTTCCACGTCGCGCACGGGCTGTCCAACGCCATGCTGCTGCCCGCGGTCACCAAGTTCTCGATCGACTCCGCAGTCGACCGCTACGCCGACTGCGCGCGGGCCATGGGCATCGTCGCCGAATCCACCGAGGATCGCCGGGCGGCAAGCGCTTTGGTGTCCGAGCTCGAACAGCTCTGCGTCGATGTCGAGGTGCCCACCCCACGGGCCTACGGTATCGACAAGGGGGACTGGGAGTCGCGTCTGGACACCATGGCGGCGCAGGCACTGGCCTCCGGGTCACCGAACAACAACCCACGGATCCCCACCCACGACGAGATCGTGGAGCTCTATCGCGAAATCTACTGAGGCGCCCGGCGCCGCTACCTATCGCGCCGCGAACCCGGCGAGCGAGGCCGCGATATCGGCGACGTCGCGGTCCTGGGTCGCCGCGTCGTTCATCAGATCCTCCGCCCGATCGACATCAAAGTCGACGGCCAGCTCAATCCCGTTGATGTGCAGGAACGTCCACGCCGCCGCCCAGGCGGTGCGCTTGTTTCCATCGACCAATGCAGGATTGCGTGCCAGCGACTGCAACAGCGCAGCGGCCTTATCCCACAGTTCCGGATATGCGTCGACACCGAACACGGTCGCCTGTGGTCGAGCCACCGCGGCGTCAAGCAAGCCGTAGTCACGCACCGTCAGCTCACCGCCAAACGCAATCGACCCCGCTATGAGGACATCCTCGCGATCGAGGTAGTCGGTCACGCCAGACGCCGGTTGAGCTCAGCCGAACGTTCGGCGACGACACGCGCCGCCTCGGCGACCCTGCGCTTGTGCATGCTGGCACGCTCCAGCACAGCCGCGCGCGCAAACTTCTTCAGTGACAGGTCGTCGGCCTGGGCGGCCGCACGGATCTGCTCCATCTCCGCGTCGTCAAAGTCGATATTCAGCGAGGGCATGTCACCACGATACCGGATTAGGTACCATAACAGGTACCAACTTGGATACCCGGCTTCGACGCGCCGGCTACACCTCGAGAAGCCGCACACTCGCCACAGGCGGCCGCGCGCGACATGGGTCGACACCTCGGCCTGACCCGCAGACACCGGGTTAACCTGTTCCGATATGGCCCAGTCGAAACTCGAACAACGCGTCGAGCAGGCCGCCGAATCCGCCCTCGACGCGCAGCGGTACGTGAGCGCGATCGATATCCTGCTCGGCTTGGGCTGGCTCGCACCGTCCCACCTGCACCAGTGGCGCTACGGCCGCCTCGACACGCTGGAAGACGTCATCGCCACCAACCCCAACAAGGTCACGGCGGCGTTGGATGCGTTTCAACGGTGGGCGCGCAGCCGCGGCCTGGACACCTCCGAGACCGACTACGTCAGCCAGACCCGGGACCGTCGTCGGCTGCGGTTCACCATCGACGGGAACGACCAGATCGAGCAGGTGTACCGAACGCATTGGGTGTCAAGGGATCTCGATAGGCATTCGATCGAACGGCAGAGTAAACCGCCGGATCTTGTGGTGATCATCGCGACCAAGGACTGGACCTGCGCATCCTGCGGCGGGACCGGTGACATCCTGTCCATGGAGGATGCGGGCCCGCTGTGTCTGGACTGCGCCGACTTCGGCCATCTGGAGTTCCTGCCCGCGGGTGACGCCGCGCTGACGCGGCGAGCCAAGAAGGCCAGCACGCTGTCCGCGGTCGTGGTGAGGTGGAATCGCTCACGCAAACGCTATGAACGTCAAGGGATTCTGGCCGAACCCGAGGCCATCGGTCGTGCCGAACAAGAATGCCTGTCCGACGCCGAAGTCCGCGCCCGCCGCCGGGAACGCGACCAGGCGCGGCGCGCCGACGACGACATTCGTTTCCAGGCGGAATTCGCCGAGGCGATCCGCTCCCAGTTCCCGCGCTGCCCCACCGATCGAGCCGAGGCGATCGCCCGCCACGCGGCGACCCGGAGCAGCGGCCGGGTCGGACGCAGCGCAGCCGGACGTGCGCTCGATCCGAATGCGGTGCGCCTGGCCGTCGCGGCCTCGGTACGTCACGAGGACACCGACTATGACGAATTGCTGATGTCGGGCACCGACCGCGAGGCGGCGCGGGATCGCGTGTACGACGCCATCGAGACCGTGCTCGACTCCTGGCGGTCCTAGCGTCGCGCACCGGTGCCCGTGGGTCGGACGTCAGATCACAGGCGTGACCAACTCCCCGATCCCGGCGATCTCCACCCGCGCCGTGCCCGCGGGCCGCAACACCGCGGCGGCTTCGCCGCCGGGCTTGCGATAGTCCGGGGTCCCCAACAGGAAGATGTCGCCGGGGTGCAGCGTGAACTGCTGCGATGCCCAGCAGACCAGGTCTTCGGGGCCGACATGGGCCGCGGACACCGGCTCGGCCTGCACCAGCCGCCCATCGACCCAGGTCCTGATGAGCACCTCGTCCCA
>NZ_JBSFPX010000036.1:0-44441 GCF_053588415.1 Mycobacterium sp. NPDC003449 | reverse complement strand
GCCAGCCAATCGGAGACGGGCCAGCCTTTCATCGCCCGGCGGTGGTGGTGTCGGTCGACATTCTCAACACACGGGAATTGGGCAGTTTTGTGTCTGCTCGCGCTAGAGCCGGAACCGGCCGGCGAAGCCGCGCAGTGGGACGTCGGCGCTCGTCAACAACCCCGGCGGGGCCGCGACGACCGACTTGATCGCGTTGAGCGCGGGCAACCCGGTCACGGTCATGCCGATCGAGGCGAACGACGCCGGGTCCGACAGGTCCACACCGGGTTTGGGGAAGATCATGTGCTTGTTGTAGACACACGGATCGCCCTTGATCTGGGTGATGTAGCAGCCCTTGATATCCCAGCTCGGATCGGTGTGCGGGGTCATCTGCCATTCCAGGTGGGTCTCGACCCGAGGAACCCCGCCGACCATGCCCTGGTAACGGATGTAGTTGCCGCCCAGCGAACCCTTGGGTAGCCGGTACCAGCCCAGGTCGACATCCTTGGTACACGCCCCCAGCTCGTAGCTGAACTTCACCTCGTCGAGTTCGAGCCCGAAGCAGTCGGCCATCATCAGCACACTGTCGGCGAACACCCGGGTGTATTTCTCCAGCTTGCCCGGGATCGAGGGATCGTCGACCGGCAGGCCGTAGCCCACCTCGATCCAGGTGTCGCGGCTGTGATGGCATGACACGTCGACGGATTCGATCGTGGTGACGTTCTCGATGTCGGCCACGTCGGCCGAGCAGACCACGCCGAGGATCTGGTTGAGGCCCGGGTTCATGCCGGTGCCGTAGAACGTAGAACCACCCTTTTCGCACGCCTCGGCGAGCAGCTGCGACACCGGCTTTCCGGACGGGTGGGGATGATTGGTGTCGCGGTGCCAGCCGGTGATCCAGTCGGCGGTGGTGACGATGTTGATCCCGGCCTCAAGGACTTTCACGTAGAGGTCCTCATCGGGAAAGACGCCGTGAAACGTCAACACGTCGGGACGGGCCGCGATGATCTCGTCGACCGTGCCGGTCGCGGTCACCCCGACCGGATCGATCCCGGCCAGCTCGCCGGCGTCCCGGCCGACCTTTTCCGGCGTGTAGCAATGTAATCCGACCAGTTCGAGGTCGGGTCGCGGCTGCAGGCGTTTGATCATCTCGGTGCCGACGTTGCCGGTCGCGACCTGGAATACCCGGATCTTCGAAGTCACAGTGCTCAGCCCTTCTGGTTGGACGCGGCCAGGTCCGCGGCGCTGCCGCCACGGCCGTCGACGTAGAACTGCATGGCCCACTTGCGGATCGCGGTGAAGCCCTCGTATTCGGCGGTCGCCAGGGCCGGGGGATCGGAGTAACGCTGATGCGACCAGATGTGGATGTCCTGGGTGAACTGGCGGATCACCTCGTCACCGAACTCGGTGGCGCGCTGGGCCGCCCGATCAGACTCTTTCCCCGGGGTCCGGCCGATGTAGACCATGAACCGCACGTCGGAGGTCGACTCGTCGACGGGGGTGACGGCCGAGATGGTCCGGTTGTCGATCATCCCCCAGCTCTTGGTCACCGCGATGCCCAGTCCGCCGTTGATCGCCTCGACACCGCTGCGCACCTCGTCGATCGACTGCCGATCGTCGCCCTCGAACGTGATGGTGAAGTCCACATAGGAGACCGGTTCGGCGAAATCGTGGCGGGTGAACACCGGCACGATCGGGGTCTGGTGCACGAATTTGAAATGCGCGAAGTCGACCCCGTTCTCCAGCACGTACTGCGGATGCAGCTCCAATCCCGAACGGAACAGCCGCTGCTGCGGGTAGTAGTCGGCGGCGCTGCGGCCGTCGGCGAAGGATGCGAACACATCGGGTGCCTCGAAGAACGGTTCCCGGCCCTCGATGTCGTGCCAGATGTAGACGGCCTCGTTGCGTTCGGCCACGGGATAGGTCCGCATCCGGCGGCCGCGGTTGGGGCGGTCCTGGTAGGGGATGCAGACGTTGCGGCCCTCGGCGTTCCACTGCCAGCCGTGGAACGGGCATTGGATGACCTCGCCGACGACGTGGCCACCGAATCCGAGGTGGGCGCCGAGGTGTTCGCAGTAGGCGTTCATGACCGTCACCTGGCCGGACTCGGACCGCCAGGCGACCATCTCCTCGCCGAAGTACTTCATCGCGTGCACGTCACCGATTCCGACCTGGTCGGACCAGGCCACCTGGAACCAGCCCGTCGGTTTCATCGACAACGGGGGTTTGGCCATGACCCGAATCGTAGGAGCATCTGTGAAACTTTGGAAGAGGGTTCTGTGAAACTGGGGGTAACCTCTCGGGAATGACCCAGACCGAGGCCGGCACGCGGCGGACCAACCGCCGGGGCCTCGCGACCCGGGACAACATGTTGGAGGCCGCCATCACGGCGCTCGCCACCGGCGACCCCGGCGCGGTGTCGGCGAATCGGATCGCCAAGGAGATCGGCGCCACCTGGGGAGCCGTCAAGTACCAGTTCGGCGATATCGACGGATTCTGGGCCGCGGTGCTGCACCGCACCGCGGAACGCCGCGCCGGCGTGCTCGGCAGCCCCGATGTCACCGCGCCGCTGCGGCAGCGTGTCGCCGGCATCATCGACCTGCTCTACCAGGGTCTGACCGCCAGCGATTCCCGCGCGATCGAAAACCTGCGGGCCGCGCTGCCGCGGGACCGCGCCGAACTCGAACGCAACTTTCCCAAGACCGCCGCCGAGCTCTTTTCCTGGGGGCAGGGCTGGCTGCAGACCTGCCAGCAAGCGTTTGCCGGCCTCGGCGTGGACCCCGAGCGGGTGGCCGAGATCGCGTCGTTCATCCCCGGAGCGATGCGCGGAATCACCTCCGAGCGGCAGCTCGGAACCTACTCCGACCTGGACATGGCGCGTCGCGGACTGACGAACGCGATCGTGACCTACCTCGAGCAGTCCCGGTCAGAGCGGTCCTGATCACCAGTAACCGGGTTGTGATCTCCCAGAGTGGAGGCAATTGCGCTGCCAGCAAGTAGGCTATGCCCGATGGTCCCGCTCTGGTTCACGCTGTCCGCACTCTGTTTCGTGGGTGCGGCGGTACTTCTGTATGTCGACATCGACCGTCGACGCGGGCTGGGACGGCGCCGCAAATCGTGGGCGAAGTCGCATGGTTTCGACTACGAACACGAGTCGGACGAGATCCTCAAGCGCTGGAAGCGCGGGGTGATGTCGACCGTCGGCGACGTCGCGGCCAAGAACGTCGTACTCGGCCAGATCCGTGGCGAGGCGGTGTTCATCTTCGACATCGACGAGGTCGCCACGGTCATCGCGCTGCACCGCAAGGTCGGCACCAACGTGGTCGTCGACCTGAGGCTCAAAGGCATCAAGGAGCCCAGGGAGAACGACATCTGGCTGCTCGGCGCGATCGGCCCCCGGATGGTGTACTCGACCAACCTCGACGCCGCCCGTCGCGCCTGCGACCGCCGGATGGTGACGTTCGCCCACACCGCGCCGGACTGCGCCGAGATCATGTGGAACGAACAGCACTGGACGCTGGTCAGCATGCCGGTCACCAGTACCCGCGCCCAGTGGGACGAGGGGCTGCGCACGGTGCGTCAGTTCAACGATCTGTTGCGGGTGCTGCCGCCGGTACCGCAGAACGGTGCCGCCACCGCGTCCGGGCCGGCCAGCCAGTCCGCGATCGCGCGCCGCTCCGGGTCGCCCAGCCGTCCGCTGGCGCCGGCACCGGCCGGTCGCCGGGAGCTGCCGCCGGGACGTGCCGATGCGGCACCGGGACGCGGCGACGTGAGCCGCTACACCCAGCAGCGTCCGGAGCCGCGGTCGGATTCACTCCGTCGCCCGCCACCACCGGCCCGCAACGGGCGTCAGGCCGCGCACTACCAGCGCTGAGCGGGCACCCGGAGGTAAGTACCCTCTAGGGCATGCCACGCCCCGTCGCGCTGATCACCGGACCGACGTCGGGGCTCGGCACCGGATTCGCCAGGCGTTACGCGCTGGAAGGCCATGACCTCGTGCTCGTCGCACGCGATACCGCGCGGCTCGAACAACTCGCAGGCGAACTGCGGCATCAGGCCGGGGTGGACGTCGAGGTCATCTCGGCGGATCTGGCCCTCGCCGCGGGCCGCGCCGAGGTCGCCGACCGGCTGCGCACCGGCGTGCGGGTGCTGGTCAACAACGCCGGGTTCGCCACCTCGGGTGAGTTCTGGACCGCCGAGTTCTCCCAGCTGCGGGCCCAATTGGACGTCAACGTGACGGCCGTGATGGAGCTGACCCACGCCGCGCTGCCCGCCATGTTGGAGGCCGGTGCGGGCACCGTGATCAACGTGGCCAGCGTGGCGGGCCTGCTGCCGGGGCGCGGCTCGACGTATTCGGCCTCCAAGGCGTGGGTGATCTCCTTCACCGAGGGCCTGGCCAACGGCCTGATCGGAACCGGCGTCGGCGTACACGCGCTGTGCCCGGGCTTCGTGCACACCGAGTTCCACGCCCGCGCCGGGATCGACATGGCGGGTACCCCGTCCATCCTGTGGCTGGAGGTCGAGGACGTGGTGCGCGAGTGCCTGGCCGACGTGGCCAAGGACAAGGTCGTCATCGTTCCGGGTCTGCAATACAAGGCGCTGACCACCGGGGGTCGGATGATCCCGCGGAACCTGGTGCGCGCCATGACGAAAATGGTAGGGAAGGCCCGTGACAGAACCTGAAATCCAATCCCAGCGCCGGTGCGGGCGCTGATCTCGGCGGTGGCGGCGGTGATTTTCCTCGTCACCGCGACCACCACCGCCTGCTCGTCGGACGACGCACCGCAGCGCACCTACGAGGCACTCACCACATCGCTTGGCCAGTCGCTGGACGCGCTCGGCTGGCACATCACGGTATCCAACCTGCGGTTCGAGGCCGAGTACGTGCTGGTCGACGTCGATGCCTCGGCGGCCGGCGATGCACGTGCCAAGCCCGAGGACATCCGGTTCGGCCTGTACGGCGCGCTGGCCCACCCGATCGAGGCCAATGCGCTCGGCGGGTGCAACACCGGTGTGACCAGCCTGGCGGTCCAGCCGCTTTCGGCGAAGGCCCCCGACAAGCTCGGCGGCACAGTGTGTTTGGGACCGCTGCGGGATCAGAGCCAGGTGCGTGGGGTCTACGCGTATTCGCCGCGGGACCGGATCGCCGGCTCGACGGTGGCCTACGCGGCGGCGTTCCCGGTCGGCGTGCTGCCCACCAACGTCACCGACACCGGCGTCACCGTCAAGACCACCAGCGTGGACGGATTCACCGCCGACGGCGCGCAGTTGGCGCCGACCGCGCTGGGCGATCCCGGGGCGTTCACCGGCAACGGCTATATGCTGCTGGGGCTCGAAATCGACGGCCTGGCGGCCCGTTACCGCGACGACGCGGCGAATCGCGGCGGCCCGCTGATGGTTGTGGCCGCCCCGACCCTGCCGCCGCCGGGACTCAGCCAGGCGTGTTCGGTGTACGGCTCGTCGGTGCTGGTGATGCCGGACGCGTCCCGCGACGCGATCAACCTGCGGGCCTCGCTGTGCACCCAGGGTGAGATCAACGCCGCGCTGCTGTACGCGTCGGTGTCGGTGATCGGCACCCACGCCGCACTGTGGACCTCCGGTGGCTGACGCTGCGGGCCCCACCGAATGGGGCGAAGCGCCTGGGGTCGGCCCGTGGACCGGCCCGCCACCGCACGACACTCGATACGATCCAGAGCTGCTCGACGCCGGCGACACCCGCAATGTGGTTGACGCATACCGCTATTGGACGCGCGAGGCGATCATCGCCGACATCGACCGGCGCAGGCACGCGCTGCACATCGCCATCGAGAACTTCGGCAACGACGCGAACATCGGCGCGGTGGTGCGCACCGCGAACGCCTTCGCCGTCGACACCGTGCACATCGTCGGGCGACGGCGCTGGAACCGGCGCGGCGCCATGGTCACCGATCGTTACCAGCGGTTGTGCCATCACGACGACACCGCGCAGTTGCTCGATTTCGCGGCGGGGGCCGGGTTGACGGTGGTCGCGGTGGACAACGTCCCCGGCGCCCAACGCCTGGAGCAGACCGAGCTTCCGCGTGACTGCCTGCTGGTATTCGGCCAGGAGGGGCCGGGAATCACCCCCGAGGCGCAGGCCGGTGCGGCGCTGACCGTGTCGATCGCGCAGTTCGGGTCGACCCGCAGCATCAACGCGGGGGTTGCCGCCGGCATCGCCATGCACGCCTGGATCACCCGACATGCCGACATTTCGCGCGCATGGTAAGGCAGGATCATGAGCATGGATCAGCTATGGGCCAATCGAGCGGCCAGCGCCGAAGCTGCGATCACCCAACGACATCTGTCCAAACTCTGGTACCTGCCGGGAACCCAACTCGCCGTCGTGGCCTGGCCGTCCACCAAGAAATACCGCAACTTCGGTACCTGGCACTACTGGTGGCAGGCCCATCTCCTGGACTGCCTGATCGACGCCCAGGTTCGCGACCCGCAGCCGGAACGCAAGATCGGCATCGAACGCCAGATCCGGGCGCATTGGCTGCGCAACACCGGATGGACCAACGACTACTACGACGACATGGCGTGGCTGGCGCTGGCCCTGGAACGCGCGGGCCGGCTGGCCGGCGTCGAGAAGCCCGGCGCGCTGAAGAAGCTGTGCGACCAGTTCATCAAGGCCTGGGTGCCCGAGGACGGCGGCGGCATCCCGTGGCGTAAACAGGACCAGTTCTTCAACGCCCCGGCCAACGGTCCGGCGGGCATCTTCCTGGCCCGCTACGACGACCGACTGCGCCGCGCCCAGCAGATGGCGGACTGGATCGACGACACGCTGATCGACCCGGACACCCACCTGGTGTTCGACGGCATCAAGGCCGGCTCGATGGTGCGTGCGCAGTACACCTACTGCCAGGGCGTGGTGCTCGGGCTGGAGGCCGAACTCGCGGTGCGCACCGGCGACGCCCGGCATTCGGAGCGGGCTCGCCGGCTGGTGGCCGCGGTCGCCAAGGAGATGACCACCGACGGCGTGATCAAGGGCGCGGGTGGCGGTGACGGCGGCCTGTTCAACAGCATCCTGGCGCGTTACCTGGCCCTGGTCGCCACCACGCTGCCCGGCGACTCGGCCGAGGACGTCGCGGCCCGCGACACCGCGAAGTCGCTGGTGCTCAAGTCCGCGGAGTCGGCCTGGGACTACCGCCAGACCGTGGACGGGTTGCCGCTGTTCGGGGCGTTCTGGGACCGCAGTGCCGAGGTGCCGACCGCGGGCGGCAAGGACGCCGAGTTCGTCGAGGGGGCGGTCAACGCGTCGGCGATCCCGGAGCGGGACCTGTCGGTGCAGCTGTCGGGCTGGATGTTGATGGAGG
The DNA here is from genome assembly GCF_053588415.1 of Mycobacterium sp. NPDC003449. NCBI lineage: Bacteria > Bacillati > Actinomycetota > Actinomycetes > Mycobacteriales > Mycobacteriaceae > Mycobacterium > Mycobacterium sp. NPDC003449. The sequence goes on along the minus strand of NZ_JBSFPX010000036.1, from coordinate 37,128 downwards.
CCGCGCACACGCTGGCCGGGAACACGGAGGAGTAGCAGGTGTCGGAACGGGCGAGGATCGACTTTCCCGCGCGGATCGGGGTGTGGTGGGCCAGCGAGACCTGGGCCATGCCGGATGCGCAGGAGGTGGCCGCCGAGATCGAGGAGCTGGGCTTCGGCTCGCTGTTCCTCCCTGAGGTCAGCGGCAAGGAGTGCCTGACCCAGTCGGCGGCGTTCCTGGCCGCCACCCGGCGCCTGGTGGTCGGGACCGGGATCGCCAACATCCACGTCCGGGTGCCGAGTGCGGCCGAGACCGGGGCCCGCACCCTGACCGCGTTGTATCCGGGACGATTCGTCCTCGGCCTCGGGGTCAGCCACGCGCCCCTGGTCGAACACGCCCTCGGCGGCGCATATCGAAAACCGTTGGCCACCATGCGCGATTATCTGGACCGGATGGCCGCGGTGCCCGAGCAGATCGAACCGGGTGTGGGCCGCCCACCCCGGTTGCTGGCCGCGCTGGGGCCCAAGATGATCGAGTTGTCGGGCAGCCACGCCGACGGAGCCCATCCGTACCTGGTGACCCCGCAGCAGACCCGCGCCACCCGCGAGATCCTGGGTGACGGGAAGTGGATCGTCTCCGAGCAGGCGGTGGCGATCGGATCCGATGACGCCGACCAGCTGCGCCGGGCCCACAGCCACCTCGAGGTGTACAGCGGGTTGCCGAACTACCGGAACTCGTGGCTGCGGCAGGGCTTCGACGAATCCGATCTGGTGCGCGGCGGCTCCGAGCGGCTGGCCAGGGCCGTGGTCGGACTGGGGTCGGCCGAGACCGCCGCGGCTGCGGTGACGGCGCATCTGGACGCCGGCGCCGACCATGTGGTGGTGCAGGTGCTCGGCGACGGCCCGACCGCCGATCCGCGGCCCGCGCTTCGCGAACTGGCCGCCACGCTCAATCTGGGTTAGCCCCTCCGAAAACGCCAGGGGTTGCGCGGGCGTCGCTCCGCCACTCTAGATTGGAGTGCGTGAGGGATGTGCTGAGCACGTTGTTAGCGCTGTGGCGGGCGGGCCAGACCGCGGGCGTCGGCACCGTGGTGCGCACCTTTCGGTCGGCCCCGCGACCGGCGGGTGCGGCGATGGTCGTCGCCGCCGACGGAACCGTCACCGGGTCGGTGTCGGGTGGCTGCGTCGAGGGGGCGGTCTATGACCTGGCGACCGAGGTGATGGGCACGGGCACCCCGGTACTGCAGCGTTACGGAGTCAGTGACGACGACGCGTTCGAGGTGGGGCTCACCTGCGGCGGCATCCTCGACGTGTTCGTGGAACCGGTGTCGCAGAACACGTTTCGTCAGCTGAGTGCCATCGCCGACGATATCGAAGCGCACCGCCCCGTCGCGGTCGCCACGGTCATCGCCCATCCGGACGCGGCCTGGGTCGGCCGGCGGCTAGTGGTGCGCCGCGACACCGCGGACGGCCCCGTCGAGGGTTCCCTGGGTTCGCTGCGCGCCGACGCGGCCATCACCGACGATGCCCGCGGGCTGTTGGCGGCGGGGCGCACCGAAGTCCTGACCTATGGTCCGGACGGTCAGCGCCGCGGCGAGGGCATGGAGGTGTTCGTCGCCAGTCACGCCCCGAGGCCCCGAATGCTGGTGTTCGGTGCGATCGACTTCGCCGCGGCCGTCGCCCAGCAGGGCACCTTCCTCGGTTACCGCGTCACCGTGTGCGATGCCCGCCCGCTGTTCGCCACGCCGGCCCGGTTCCCGACGGCCGACGAGGTGGTGGTGGACTGGCCGCATCGGTTTCTGGCGGCGCAGCTGCAGGCCGGCGAGATCGACACCCGCACGGTGATCTGCGTGCTGACCCATGACCCGAAATTCGACGTTCCGCTGCTGGAGGTGGCGCTGCGGCTGCCCGAGCACGCCAGGCCCGCCTACATCGGGGCCATGGGGTCGCGGCGCACCCACGAGGACCGGATGACGCGTCTGCGGGAAGCCGGGCTGACCGAGGCCGAGCTGGCCGGGCTGTCCAGCCCGATCGGGCTCGACCTGGGCGGCCGAACCCCCGAGGAGACCGCGGTGTCGATCGCCGCGGAGATCATCGCCCGCAGGTGGGGTGGTGCCGGACGCCCGCTGGCCGAGATCGGCGGCCGGATCCACCATGAGCTGGGCGAGCGTCAGGAGCTGCCGGCGAGGTGAGCGCAGGGGCCGGTCAGGAGGCTTCCTCGGCGGCCCGCTTACCGGCCCGCCGCCGTCGGTACCACTCGATGATCATCGGGGTCACCGACGCGACCGCGATCAGGATGAAGATCGGTTCGAGCAGCTTCTGGACGATCTCGAACTGGCCCAGCCCGTAGCCCAGCAGGGGCAGGCCGACGCCCCAGATGACCGCGCCGATGACGTTGAAGAGGGTGAAGACGCTGTAGCGCATCTGGGCCGCGCCCGCGGTGATCGGCGCCAGGGTCCGCACGATCGGTACGAAGCGGGCGATCACGATCGCGAACGGTCCGCGTTCCTCGAAGAACGAGTGGGCCTCGTCGAGGTAGCGCTGCTTGAGCACCTTGGCGTTGGGCTTGAACATCGCGGTGCCCACATACCGGCCGATGACGTACCCGACCTGCCCGCCCAGGATCGCGGCGATCGGGATGAACACCAGCAGCTGCCACAGCTGGAAGTCGGCCTGGCCGGCCGCGGCGGTCCCGGCGGCCAGCATGCCGCCCACGAACAGCAGGGTGTCGCCGGGAAGGATCGGGAACAGCACGCCCGACTCGACGAAGACGACGACCAGGATGCCCACCAGGGCCCAGGTGCCGAAGTATCCGATCAGGTTGATCGGATCCATGAAATCGGGCATCAGGGCCAGATTGGTCGTAACCTCTGGAAGGGCGGTGTCGATCACGATTCCCCAGGGTACCTGGGTCGCATCACCGGCTTGTACCTGCGATAATCCGCGTCTGCACGGACTGGAAGGACCATCTGATGCCCATCGCCACGCCCGAGGTCTACGCCGAGATGCTGGGCCGGGCCAAAGAACATTCCTTCGCGTTCCCGGCGATCAACTGTGTCGGGTCGGAGAGCATCAACGCCGCCATCAAAGGCTTCGCCGACGCCGGGTCCGACGGCATCATCCAGTTCTCGACCGGCGGGGCGGAGTTCGGCTCGGGGCTCGGCGTCAAGGACATGGTGACCGGGGCGGTGGCCCTGGCCGAGTTCGCGCATGTGGTCGCCGAGAAGTACCCGGTCACGGTCGCCTTGCACACCGATCACTGTCCGAAGGACAAGCTGGACGCCTACGTACGGCCGCTGCTCGCGGTATCCGCCGAAAGGGTGCGCGCGGGCCGCAATCCGCTGTTCCAGTCGCATATGTGGGACGGGTCGGCGGTGCCGATCGACGAGAATCTCGCGATCGCACAGGAGCTGCTCAAGCAGGCCGCGGCCGCCAAGATCATCCTGGAGGTCGAGATCGGCGTCGTCGGCGGCGAGGAGGACGGCGTCGAGGCCGAGATCAACGAGAAGCTGTACACCTCCTCGGAGGATTTCGAGAAGACCATCGATGCGCTCGGTGCCGGTGAGCACGGGAAGTACCTGCTGGCCGCGACATTCGGCAATGTGCACGGCGTGTACAAGCCGGGAAACGTGGTGCTCAAACCCGAGGTGCTGGCCGAGGGGCAGCGGGTGGCCGCTGCCAAGCTGGGAGTGCCCGACGGATCTAAGCCGTTCGACTTCGTGTTCCACGGCGGATCGGGTTCGTTGAAGTCCGAGATCGAGGATTCGCTCAAATACGGCGTGGTCAAGATGAACGTCGACACCGACACCCAGTACGCGTTCACCAGGCCGCTCGCGGCGCATATGTTCAGCAATTACGACGGCGTGCTCAAGATCGACGGGGAAGTCGGCAACAAGAAGGCCTACGATCCGCGCAGTTACCTGAAGAAGGCCGAAGCGTCGATGTCGGAGCGGGTGGTCGAGGCGTGCAACGACCTGCACAGCGCGGGCCGGAGCGTTACGGCCGGCTGAGGTCCGCGAGTGTGAATCGTCTGCGATAAATCGGCCGATTTATCGCACAGGATTCACACTCGTGAAACTGTCGGTGGCCGGCGCACACTCCACACATGGGGGAGCCTTTCATCGGTCGCGAGGCCATCGCCTCCGGCGCGTTGACGCCGTATCAGCCTCGCGGCAGGTACGTCGCGATCTATCCGGGCGTGTACCTGGCTTCGGGCGCCGAGCTGACCGCGACGGCGAAGGCCGCCTGGCTGTGGTCCGGTCGGCGCGGTGTGATCGCGGGCCGGTCGGCGTCGGCGGTGCATCGTGCGAAGTGGGTCGCGCCACGGCACCGTGCCGAGCTGATCTACGGCAACCGTCACTCGCCCAAAGGGATTCGAACCTGGGCCGATCGGTTCGAAGACGACGAGGTCACCGTCGTCCGGGGAATGCCGGTGACGACACCCGCGCGTACCGCGCTCGATCTGGCGTGCCGATATCGCCTCGACGAGGCGGTGGAATTGGTCGACGCGCTTGCCAACGCCACCCGGTTGAAGATCGCCGATGTCGAACTGCTCGTCGACCGTTACCGCGGCCGCCGCGGTCTGAAAAATGCTCGGGCCGTGCTGGATCTGGTCGACGCCGGTGCCGAGTCGCCACGCGAAACCAGGTTACGGCTCCTGGCGATCCGTGCCGGTTTTCCGCGGCCGCGAACCCAGATTCCGGTCCATGACGAATACGGGGTGCTGATCGGGGTTTTCGACATGGGGTGGGAGGACGCGAAAGTGGCTGCCGATTACGAAGGCGACCAGCACCGGGTCGACCGGCGCCGGTTCAACCGCGACATCCGCAAGGCCGAGGCGGTGACGCGGTTGGGCTGGGCCGACATCAGGGTGACCGTCGAAGACGGCGATGTTCCGCGAGTGTGAATCCTCTGCGAGAAATCCGCCGAAAACTCGCACCGGTTTCACACTCGCGGTGAGGGTTCAGCCGGTCGGCGCCTGGCAGATCTTCCACTGGTCATCGCGGAACTCCAGGTCGAAACTGCGAGTCGAGCGGGTTTGCGGGGCGAAGGCCATGAAGGTCGTCACGTTGGCCTCGGCGTGGTCGCCGTTGACCACCACCTGGTCGATGCTGGACACCACGGGATACTGCTTGGCCGCCGAGACCCTGGCGTGGGTTTCGTCCCAGGCACGCTGGTCGTAGTTCACGTAGTTGTCGCGGGTGCTGCCGCAGGTGATCGAACGCAGCGCGGACAGGTCACCGCGCTGGATCGCGCCGTCGAAGTTCTGGATGGTGTCGCGGACGTCGTCCTCCTGCGACGCCGCCGACGAAGACTTGCGGGTCAGCAGGATGGTGCCGAGGATCGCGACGGCCACCAGGGCCGCGATGACCAGCACGACGGCGACCACCCAGCCCCAGCTGCGCCGCGAGCCCGGGGTGGCGGGTTGGCGGGGTGCGTCCTCACGGGCCGGTATGACTTTCGGCGCTACGTTTTTCGGAGCGGCCATGGTTGCCGTCTCATCCGAAGGCGGCGCGAAGACCTCGGTCTCGGGGTCCGGTGGGGTGTCGATCTTCTGCGTGGATCCGTCGAACCCCGACGGCGCGGTGAACCGACGCTCCTGGGGCTGTTCGGCAGCTTCGGTGATCGCGGTCGGCGACCCGATGATCTCGGTGGCCGGTTCGTTCTCCGGGTCGACCGCGATGTGCTCGGTTCGCTCGTCCGCCGCCTCCGGTGTGTTGTTCTCGTCCGGTCCCGTTGGATTCGACATCCCTGTTGCGGTCCTCCCGTACGTACCTACCGGTGGAGCTTATCGGAGCGCCTGCCTTCGGTAGCGGTACCGGATCAGTCGTCGGAGTAGCCGTGGCGCGGGACGATCGGCTTGCCTTGGGCGAACCGATCCGGCGTGAAGGCGGAGATGTCGATGGTCTGGGACTCGCCGGTGGCCAACTCGGCGAGTGCGCGGCCGACCGCAGGGCAGATCTTGAAGCCCATCCCGGAGAAACCGGCCGCGACGAGCAAACCATCGATACCGGCAACCGTCCCCAGCATCGGCCGGGCGTCGGGGGACATGTCGTAGACGCCGGTCACCCCGCGGGAGATGCCCGCCTCTGCCAGCGCGGGAACACGTCGAGTGGCCCGCCCGATCATCTCGAGCATGCTCGGATCGCCGGGTACCTGCGGAAAATCGTCGGGGTCGACCCCGTCGCGTGGCCCGATGAAATCGCCGAGTAACAGCCCACCGGCCGACTCCGGGCGGAAATAGGTCCGCGTGCCAGAGTCGATGCACGCGGTGCGGGCGGCTCGCCCCTCGGGCGGGTCCCGCAAGACCGCCACCTCGTGATACTCGGCCTCGATCGGCAGATCGAGGCCGATCTCGGTGAGCAGGGGTCGCGTCCAGACGCCGGTGGCGAGGATGACGAGGTCGGCCGTCATCGCGCCGTCGTCGGTGCGTACCCCGCTGACCCGACCGTCGTCGCCGAGAAGCAGTGAACGTACGGGCGTGTTCGGGCGGTAATCGACGCCCAGCTCACGCGCGCGGGACAGAAAGTCACCCGCCACCACGGCGCCGTCGCCGAAGCCGGCGCGGGGTTCATACGCGGCGGCCACCACATCGTCGACCCGCCACCGCGGTTCGAGCTGCAGGACATCCTCGGCCGTGATGACCTCGGCCTCGGCTCCGCATTCCTGCTGCATCCGCACGTTCTTACACAGCAGGTCCGCCTCGTCGGGCGGCACGATGCGGACGAAACCGCACTCGTGGAACACCGGCGGCCGTCCCATCCGTGCCGGCCACTCGCGGAAATGGGCGAGGCTGTCGACCGCAAGTCGTACCTCGGGTTCGAACGTGTAGTGCATGCGTACCAGCGCTGACGAACGACTGCTCATGCCTGCACCGGCGTGCCGGGCGTCGAGCACGGCGACCGATCGCGTACCCCGTTCGGCAAGGTGAAACGCTGTGGACGCCCCCGTGACGCCTGCGCCGACGACGATGACCTCGGGCACTGTTGATGACCTCCTGAAAAGTGCTGCTCTGGTGAACGGGATTCAGCCGAGGACTTTGGACAGGAAGGCCTTGGTGCGTTCTTCCCTGGGCGCCACCAGGCACTCTCCGGGCGGCCCTGACTCGATGATCACGCCGCCGTCGAGCATCGCGACGGTATCGGCGGCCTCTTTGGCAAACCCGATCTCGTGGGTGGCCACGATCATCGTCATACCTTGCCGGGCAAGGCTTTTCATGACGTCGAGCACCTCGCCCACCAGTTCGGGGTCCAGGGCCGATGTCGGTTCGTCGAAGAGCATCACCTGCGGCTTCATCGCCAGCGCCCGTGCGATGGCCACCCGCTGCTGCTGTCCGCCCGACAGCTGCGCCGGGTAGGTGTCGAGCTTGTCGTGCAGGCCGACCCGGGTCAGTAGCTGCACGGCTTCGGCCTCGGCCTGTTCGCGGGATATCCCGAGCACGCGGCGCGGTCCGAGCGTCACATTCTCCAGCGCGGTCATATGCGGGAACAGGTTGAACCGCTGGAACACCATGCCGATCCGGGCCCGTTGCCTGCACAGCTCGGCCTCGGTCATCTCGTGGGGCCGGTCACCGTCGACGCGCAGCCCCACACGCTGGCCGTCCACCTCAAGCAGGCCGGAATCGGGCCGCTCCAGAGCGTTGACGCAGCGCAGCAGGGTCGATTTGCCGCTGCCCGATGGGCCGAGCAGCACGAGTGTCTCCCGGAGCCGGACCGTGAGGTCGACGCCCTGCAGCACGTCTGTTTCGCCGAACCACTTCCATACCTGCTCGGCGCGCACCATCGTCGTGTCGTCGGGTTCGGTGCGCTCCGCGCGCGCATCGCGGCCGACGTCTGGCGGGGTGTCGGCACGGGCGGTGGCGCGGCGTCGCGCGCGCCGGTTGGCGGCCGGTGAGGCGGCGGTGCCGAACCCGCGGCTGAAGTGACGCTCCAGGTAATGCTGGCCGATACTCATCACCGATGTCAGCACCAGATACCACAACGACGCCACAGCCAGCAGTGGCATAATCTTGAAATTCTGCTGGTAGATCTGCTGGACGCTGGTCATCAGATCGCGACCCGAGATGACCGAGACCAAGGCCGTCATCTTGAGCATCGAGATCGCCTCGTTGCCGAGGGTCGGAATCAGCACCCGCATGGCCTGGGGCAGGACGACGAACCGCATCCGCCGTGCGGAGGACATGCCCAGCGACATGGCCGCCTCACGCTGCCCGCCGTCGACCGAGATGATCGCCGCACGCACCAACTCGGCGCAGTACGCTGCCTCGTTGGTGGCTAGCGCCAGCACCGCCGCCGTGGCTGCGCCCACAACCGCGTTCGTCTGGACGGAACCGAACACGATGCCGGTCAGCGGGATTCCGAGAAACAGGTTCGGGTAGAGGGCGCCCAGAAAGCCCCAGAAGATGATCTGGACGAGTAGTGGAGTGCCGCGGAAGAACCAGATGTAGCCCCACGCGACACCCGACAACACGCGGTTCTCGGACAGCCGCATGACTGCGAGCAGAACACCGCCGACGATGCCGATGGTCATGCCGACGACGGTGAGCTCGACCGTGACGGCGACCCCGTGCAGGATCGAAGGCGCGAACAGGTACTGGCGCGTCGAGGCGATGTCGAGGTTGGGGTTGTGCCACAACGACCAAACCATTGCGAACAGCGCGTAGGCGACCAAGGCTGCCGCCGCCCACCGGCCGTACCGGCGAATTGGTATGACGGCGATCGGATCCGGCCGTTTCCGGGCGCTTTCGGAAACAGTGTCAGCGGGTGCCAGATTGGTCACTGGACGGTCCCCTGATTGATCTCCGCCTTGTCAAGCGCGATGTTCTCCACGCCGTACTTGGTCAGGATCTTCACATAGGTCCCGTCGTCCATCAGCGCCTGCAGTGCCCTCTGCAGCGCCGTGAGCAGTTCGGGCTGTTCCTTGGGAACGCCGATGCCCTCCATGCCGCCACCGAATTCCGCGGTGATCGAGGGCGCGCTGACCAATTCGAAGGTCTTCCCGTCCTCGAACGTCTTGGCCGCGTATGCGGCGGCTGAGTTGGCCTGCACGCGGGCGACCGCCTTGCCGCTTTTGATCGCCAGGAACGCCTCGCTGTCGCCGGGGAACGCCAACGAGGTGACGCCGGCTTTGCCTTGGCTCGCGAACCGCTCGCTGAGCTTGCGCATCGCGGCCTCCTCGGACGTGGAACTCTGCACCGCGACGGTTCGGCCGGACAGATCGGTAACGTCCTTCAGCCCTTCGGGATTGCCCTTGACCACCAGCAGGGAGTAGCCGTCCTCGGCGTAGTCGACGAAGTTCAGCGACTCGCGGCGCGTGGGGGTATCGAAGAGGCCCGCCATCACGATGTCGGCCTTGCCTGCCATGACGGCCGGAATCATGCTGTCGAACGCCGTCTGGTCGAAGGTCGCCCGTACGCCGAGCTTGGCCGCAAGTGCCTGGGACAGGTCGTAATCGATGCCGGTCGGCTGCCGGCCGCCGTCGCTGGTGTACATCTCCCACGGCGGGTAGGGGATATTGCTTGCCACCCGGATTACACCGGCTGATTTGATCCGCTCAGGAAGTAGGTCATGCAGCGCGGGATCGGCGACCGGGGTCTCGGCGGCCGGGGCCGCACCGGTCTGGCCACCCACCTCGGGGGCGGGCGGGTCGGAGGCCAGTGCGCATCCGCTGAGCATGAGCAGGATCGTCACCATGCTCAGGAACGTCGTCCACCGGCGGCACTTCGGTGCTGTCATCAGGGGGCTCCAACCGGTTTCAGGGACTCAGCCATATCCCGCATGAATACGGTGCTGTCGTCGGCGAATTCGATCTCCGCCAACGCCGCCAACAGGCGGGGTGTCGCTGCGGACTCCAACTGGCCCGACGCCAGCCAGGAGAATTTGTCGCGCATCTCATCCCAAGTCCAACCGGGCTCGGGATAGAGGGTGTGATCGATCCGACCCGAAGACAACACCGTGCCGTCGGTCAGGGTGATGGTGACCGCGGCCGAGTCGCTCCCGTCCGGGTCGTTGATCTCCGAGAGGTAGTAGCGGCGGGTCAACTCGTCGGTCACCACCACCTCGATCCGTCGGCACATTGCGACGATCTCTGGTGAGCTCAGCCGTGACTCGGCCATTTGCACCGGACCGACGCTGCCGTCCACCAGCAGGGCCGCCACCGGCCATGCCAGGTTGAACTGGGCTTCTTCTGTCGTCCCGGGCAGCCGGATGCCCAGGCGTGCGGCGTCGGGGTACGTCTCGATCACGATGCGATCGATGGATTCTGGCGGCAGCGGATGCACCGACCGCAATTTCTCGGTCGCCAGCAGTGCGGGGTGGGTCCAGGCGCAGCTGGAGAACCGCTTCCAGGTGATGCCCCGGGGCAGGTAGTAATCATGGCCCAAATCCTCGGTGTAGGAACGGAATTCCTCCAGATCCAGGCTGGGCTCGATCCCGGTGAACCCGCGTCGGGCCAGCTCCGCGGCGAGGAGCCCGGTGAGTGCCCCGAAGCCGACACCGTGCTTGACCATGCCGGGGGTGTCGATGGCGCGCATCATGGGCAGATCGGGGGAGTCGTACTCTGCGATGCCCAGGGCGTGACGCGTGGTCACCTCATCGAGGCCCAGGACGTGGCATGCGAGTGCGGCACAGGCCACCGATCCCCAAGACCCGCAAGCACGGTAGGTGCGCTGGGCCGAATGCACCGTGCTCTGGTCGTGGTTGACGCACCGACCGGCCCGGAAGGCGATCTCGTAGCCGACGATGATCGCGGTGAGCAGCTCACGTCCGCTGAGGTGCTTGTCCTCGGCCAGGGCCAATGCGGCCGGGACGACCTGGGCCCCGGGATGGCCCCAGGTGTAGATACCGCAGTCGTCGACGTCGACGGCGTTGGCCGCGACTGCGTTGGCGAACGCCGCACCGGGAACTCCCAGCGACCTGCCGCTGACGATCGAGGTGGCCGGCCCGGCCGGCCACCAGGCGTGCGCGAGATCGTCGGCGATGCCTGCAGAGCGCGACGAGCGGCCCGCGAGCATGGCTGCGAGCGTGTCGGTCAGGCACATGACGGCGCGGTCGATCACCGTGCGGGGCAGCTGTTCCCAACTCACTCCGGAGATGAAGCCGGCCGCCGGGGACTGGCTGCTGGTCCAGGTCGTGGGCGCGCTCCGGAGGTCATCGCGAATCGGCGCCACCATCAAAGTTTCTCCGATGTTTCTAAAGGTATATCTTTGGTGTAAGAAACAATTTCATTCGCAATAGCCCATGTCAAGGGACGTATTTCCTTGTATTTACCGGAATTTGGAAGTGCATGTATGGCTGTAGAAGCAAGTGCGGGGCAGGAGGATGACGCGCTCGCCCTGCTCTGGTCCGTCGTCGCGGCCCCCGACGGTCAGACCCCGTTCTGTCGGCGGTGTGCGACCCACCGCACGTTCCACCGGATCTCACGCAGGCGGGCCTACGCATGTGACAGCTGCGGCGCCCACGTCTATCCAGCGTCGGCGACGCCGTTCGCGGGTTCGCCGGTGCCGCTCGCCGCGTGGTTGGACGCCGTCGCGATCGTGCTGGGTTCGCCCGGCAAGGTTCGGCCGAACCGGGTGGCCGGCGCGCTGGGCATCGACTACCGGCGGGCCTGGCGGATGACGCGGCGCATCGAAGAGGCCGTCGGGTCCGGGGGCGACGACGCCGCGTTGCTGCACCGGTTGGCCGACCTGTGGAAGCAGCAGGGGCACACCCGTGCCGACCGGGTGCCGGACCCGGGTAGCCCCGAGGACCGGATTCGGGTCGCCGCGTGCCGAATCATGGCGCAGCGCGGTATCGAGGCAACCCGGATCGCCGATATCGCAAGCGAAGCAGGAGTTTCCAGCGCGAGCATCCACTATTACTTCAGAAGCAAGGACGAGGCGCTGCTGGCGGCATTTCGCTGGGCGGGCGACCAGTTGCACGTCACCCTGCAGGGTCTGCTCGACGCGAATGTCAGCACCCTCGAACACGTCCGCCACCTGCTCGAACTCAGCATCCCCGGCGATCAGGGCACCTTCGAGGAGTACCTGTTGTGGCTCGAGGTGTGGGGCCGGGTGAGGCGTCATCCGGCCTTCCTCGACGAGTGCGTGCGCATGTCGAAGCGGTGGGCGGACGCTGTACTCGCGGTGTTCACCGCGGGAGTCGAGGATGGGACGTTCGTACCGGTGGCACCCGTGGCCGAAGTCTGCGAGCGCTACGTGGCGATCTCCGAGAGCCTGGCTGTGCGGAACGCACTGGGCTACACCGATATGTCCGAGCACACGGCCCGCCGCCTGCTCGCTCGATTCACCGCTGAGCAGCTTGGCCTGCCGGCTGAACAATTCGACCGCGAACCCCGACCCAACGCTGAAACACACTGAAACGGAACGCATATGCCCGATTCGCGCCGCGCCGCAGACCTCGTCGTGCTCAATGCCCGGGTGATCACCATGGACCCGCAACACCCATACGCCGAGGCGTTGGCGATCAGGGGTGCCACGATCCTGAAGGTCGGCAGCCGCAGCGAGGTTGAAGGCCTCATCGATTCCGCGACCGACGTCATCGATGCGGGCGGGCGTGTCGCGTGTCCGGGTTTCATCGACATTCACACGCACACCGATCTCGACCTGTTCGCCGATCCTGAGCATCTGCTGTTCAAGAACTACCTCATGCAGGGAATCACCACCGTGCTCGCAGGCAACTGCGGTATGTCGGAGATGGCGCCGGCTGAACTGCTCGCGCGCCTGGATCTGCGGCGCCCCGCGGTCAATTTCGCAACCTTGATCGGCCACGGGTACGTCCGCGATGCCTGTGCGATTCCCGCTGGACTACAAGAGCTTTCGGAGTCACAGCTCGAACTCATGAAAGCTGTGATCGACCGGGCGATGTCCGATGGTGCATTCGGCATGTCGACCGGGCTGGAATACATTCCCGGTCTTTCTTCCCGTACCGCCGAGCTCATTGAGTGCGCTGCGGTCGTCGCGCAGCACGGCGGCCTCTACGCCAGCCACATGCGCAGCGAAGGCGACGAACTGCTCGCCGCGGTGGAGGAGGGGATCCGCATCGGCCGCGAGTCGGGTGCGCGGGTCCAGCTTTCGCACCTCAAGTCCGATGGAGCGTGCAACTGGTGGAAGACCGACGCGGTGATCGGTGCCATCGAAGCGGCCCGGGCCGACGGCATCGACGTGGCCGGTGACCAGTATCCGTACCCGTACTTCGGGTGGAATCCGTCGATCTTCATCCCCGGTGAGCACCTCGCGGCAGGCAAGGCCACCCTGGTCGGGACGTACCTGCAGGACCTCCGGCATCGGCAACGGATCAAGGAGGCGATCGTCGACCGGATCACCCGCTACCACGGTGGAGACGGCGAGCTGGTGGTGGTGTTCGACTGGACCGACAGCGAGCGGCGCCGGTGGAAGGGGGTATCGCTCGCGCGAATCTTGGCCGCGCGGGGCCTCGATGCCAACCCCGAGGCGGTGGCCGAGCTGATTCTCGAGATGCTGCCCGACGAACGCGGCGATGCCGTGATGGGCACGGACCTGAGCAGCAGCGACGACGCCGTCCGGCGCTATCTGGGCCTGCCGTATCTGGCCGTCTGCACCGACGGCTTCAACCAGCCCTGGCTGGCACCGTGCCACCCGCGCAGTTACGGCACCTTTCCGAAGGTGCTGGGCAGTTATGTCCGGGACAAGCGGGTGCTGCCGCTGGAAACGGCGCTGCAGAAGATGACCGCGGTGCCTGCTTCGCTGTTGAAGCTGGCCGACCGCGGCGCCCTCCGGGCCGGCATGTGGGCAGATGTCGTCGTCTTCGACGAGGCGACCGTCGCCGAGCGCGCCACCTTCGAGACGCCCGCTGCGCCATCCGGAATCGACTTCGTACTGGTCAACGGAGTCATCGCGGTCGACCGTCGGATCTCCCCTGACGACGGCTTCTGTCTCAGCGCCGATTCCGGGAGTGGCGGGCCGGGCTTGGTGCTCCGTCGGCCGCAGTGACAGAAACACGGCGGTGCACAATGGGCCCATGACACGCATGGGTGATCTGTTGGGACCGGATCCGGTGTTCCTTCCGGGGGACCCCGAGGCCGAGGACGAACTGTCGGCCGGTGAGAAGGCGGCCGTGGTGGCCGCCGCGCACCCGTCGGCGTCGATCGCATGGGCGGTGCTGGCCGAGACCGCCCTAGGCGACGACGAGGCCGTCACCGCCTACGCGTACGCGCGCACCGGCTACCACCGCGGGCTGGACCAGTTGCGGCGCAACGGCTGGAAGGGCTTCGGTCCGGTGCCGTTCCGCCACGAACCCAACCAGGGGTTCCTGCGCTGCGTGGCGGCGCTGGCCAAGGCCGCCGACGATATCGGGGAGACCGACGAATACCAGCGTTGCCTGGACCTGCTCGACGACTGCGATCCGTCGGCGCGCACCGAACTCGGCCTCGGCTGACGGCTCACCAACTCGCCTGGCATCGACAGTCGTCGGCGGCATCGGGCGGCTCCACCTGCAGGGTGGCGTGCTCCAGGCCGTGTGCGGTGAGCACCGACTTGGCCTCGTCGAGCACGCCGGCCGCATCCGAGCTGCTGGTCAGGTGCGCGGTGACCATGTCCTTGCCGGGCACCAGCGTCCACACGTGCAGATCGTGCACGCCGGTCACGCCGTCCACCGCTTCGAGTGCGGCCAGGAGCTCCTTGACGTCGATGTGGCTGGGGGATGACTCCGACAGGATGCGCAGCGCCGCACGGGCCAGCGCGATGGCCCGCGGCAACACCCACAGCGCCACCAGGACCGCCACCACGACATCGGCGTAGGGCCAGCTGGTGGTGACCGTGACGATTCCGGCGATCAGGACGCCGATGCTGCCCACGGTGTCGGCCAGCACCTCCATGTAGGCGCCTTTGACCGCGAGGCTGCTCTCGGAGTGCGACCGCAGCAGCAGCACCACGACGAGGTTGGCCACCAGCCCGGCGAGGGCGACGACGATCATCGGCACGCCGGGGATCTCGGGTGCGTGCCCGAGCCGTTCGAAAGCCTCGTACAGGATGAACGCCGCCACACCCAGCAGCAGCGCGGCGTTGGCGACCGCGGTGAACACCTCGGCCCGGTGCCAGCCGTAGGTGCGGGCCGGCGACGAGCTGCCCCTGCGGGCCAACAGCACGGCGGCCAACCCCATGAACATCGCCACCAGGTCGGTGAGCATATGTCCCGCGTCGGCCAGCAGGGCGATCGAGTTGATGGTCAGCGCAGTCACCAGTTCGACGACGAAGAACGTGGTCAGGATCGCCGCCGCGATCACCATCCGGCTCACGCGGGCATCGGCGTTGTGATGACTGTGATCGTGGCCCGCACCCATATCCGCAATATATGCGGAAATGCGCATATGTTGCAAACGTCGAATCGCGGTATGCAGGTCACACGGTTAAAACCAGGCCGACCAGAACCGGGTCAGCTGCCCGCCCACCGACACCAGGTAGCTCGACACCCCGGACAGGTCGAAGAACCAGTAGACGATGCCGAAGAACCACCGGTTGAGCTGCGGGGCGATCAGCAGGATCAACAGGATGAAGAAACCCCACTGTTTGACCGGTTCCAGGGCGCGCTGGGTATCGGGGCTCAGATGCGGTTCGAGGGCGCCGTAGCCGTCCAGCCCGGGAATCGGCAGCAGGTTCAGGATCAGCGCGGTCACCTGCAGAAAGCCCAGGAACGCCAGGCCTGACCAGAACACCCCGTGGGCCGGGTCGTAGAACACCCGGACGGTGACCAGCAGCACCACGGCCAGCACCAGGTTGGCCGCCGGCCCGGCCAGGCTGACCAGGGTCTTCTGCCGCGCCGTCATCCACGAGGTGCGCACGTACACCGCCCCGCCGGGAAAGCCGATCCCGCCCAGCGCGATGAACAGCACCGGAAGTCCCAGCGACAGCATCGGGTGCGAGTACTTCAGCGGGTTCAGCGTCAGGTAGCCGCGAGCCTCCACGTCGTGATCGCCGAACCGCCACGCGGTGTAGGCGTGGCCGAACTCGTGCAGGCACAGCGACACCAGCCAGCCCGCGATGACCAGGATGAACACCCCGACATAGGACAGCGGCCGGACGGTGTCGGCGGCCAGCCAGGCCACCACGCCACCGGCCACGGTGATCGCGACGACCAGCAGGAAGACCGGGCTCGGCCGGACCGACTGGCGCAACGGGCGGATGTTCACGATTCGACGCTACCGGCAGTCGCGCAGTTCAGCCGACCCGCAGCCAGCCCTCGATGTTCCGGTAGAACGTCGAGCGGCGTACCGGCCGGGCCGCCGCGACGCCGTCGCGCGTCACCGCCGCGCGCGGAGTGCCCAGCTGGGCGGCGCGTCCGGTGGCCCAGCCGAGCGGTCGGCCGCGCTCGGACAGCACGCAGGCCCGCAGGCCCGGCAGGTTCAGCGTCGGCTCGACGCGCACCCCCGGCGCCTCACCGTCGAAGAGCACCTGATCGTCGACGACGGCCTCGCCCCGCAGCGCTTCGCCGTCGGTACCGTGCCATTCGGCCGCCGCCACGATGACGGCCCCGGTCTCGTCGCGGATCAGCGGAACCCGCCGCGCCACGCCGCGCAGGGCCCGCCGGGCCGACCAGCCGCCGGTGGCGTGCGCGACCTCGATGTCGAGCCGGTCGGCCCTCAGCAACCTGGTCAGCACCTCGGCCAGGTCGGCGGCCGGGCCGGTGACGATGACCCTGCGCTGGGCCTCGACCTGGTCCAGACCGACCGTCGGCAGCCCGCGCAGCCGCCGCGGCACCGGGCCGGCGGCCAGCACCGCGACACCAGCTGAGGTGGACAAAATGTGCTCCTCGGGTGGGCTGGGATAAGGTGACCTACCGGCTGCACCACTCTAGGCGCGGAGATAGGCGGGAGATTACGCCATGCCGGCAATCGTGCTCATCGGCGCCCAATGGGGCGATGAGGGCAAAGGAAAAGCCACCGACCTGCTCGGTGGGCGGGTTCAGTGGGTAGTTCGCTACCAGGGCGGCAACAACGCCGGGCATACCGTCGTGCTGCCGACCGGGGAGAACTTCGCACTGCACCTCATTCCCTCGGGCATCCTGACCCCGGGGGTCACCAACGTCATCGGCAACGGTGTGGTGGTCGACCCCGGCGTGTTGCTCACCGAACTGAAGGGGCTCGAGGAGCGCGAAGTCGACACCTCGGGGCTGCTGATCTCGGCGGACGCGCACCTGCTGATGCCCTATCACGTCGCCATCGACAAGGTGGTCGAACGCTACGCGGGCAGCAAGAAGATCGGCACCACCGGCCGCGGTATCGGTCCGTGCTACCAGGACAAGATCGCCCGGATCGGCATCCGGGTGGCCGACGTGCTCGACGAGACGTTGCTGGCCGAAAAGGTCGAAGCCGCGTGCGAGTTCAAGAACCAGGTGCTGGTCAAGATCTACAACCGCAAGGCCCTGGATCCGGCCGAGGTGGTGGAGAACCTGCTCGCCCAGGCCGAGGGCTTCAAACACCGCATCGCCGACGCCCGGCTGCTGCTCAACCAGGCCCTGGAGAACGGCGAGACTGTGCTGCTGGAGGGGTCGCAGGGCACGTTGCTCGACGTCGACCACGGCACCTACCCGTTCGTGACCTCGTCGAACCCCACCGCGGGCGGCGCGGCGGTGGGATCGGGCATCGGCCCGACCCGGATCACCACCGTGCTCGGCATCCTCAAGGCGTACACCACGCGCGTCGGCTCCGGCCCGTTCCCGACCGAGCTGTTCGACGAGCACGGCGCCTATCTGGCCAAGACCGGCGGCGAGGTCGGGGTGACCACCGGCCGGGCCCGGCGCTGCGGCTGGTTCGACGCCGTCATCGCGCGCTATGCCACCCGGGTCAACGGCATCACCGACTACTTCCTGACCAAGCTCGACGTGCTCTCGAGCCTTCAGACCGTGCCGGTGTGCGTCGGATACACGGTGGACGGCAAACGCACCGACGATATGCCGATGACCCAGTCCGACATCAGCCGGGCCGAGCCGATCTATGAGGAGCTGCCCGGCTGGTGGGAGGACATCAGCTCGTGCCGCACCTTCGACGAGCTGCCCGCCAAGGCGCGCGACTACGTTCTGCGGCTCGAAGAGCTTGCCGGCGCCCATGTTTCGTGCATCGGGGTCGGGCCGGGCCGGGACCAGACCATCGTGCGCCGCGACATCCTGGCGGCCAGGTGAGCGACGACGGGCCCGAGTCGGTCTTCGAACAGCACGGCGGCTTCCCGGTTTTCGAGCCCGCCGAGCCCGGGCCGGGGTTCGCGCGGTTCCTGACCGCAATGCGCCGGGCCCAGGATCTGGCGGTTTCGGCCGACCCCGACGCCGACACCTGGGACGAGGCCGCCGACCGCGCCGAGCAACTGGTCAAGCTGCTCGACCCGTACCAGGCCGCCGAAGGGGTCGGTCCGGCGAACCGGGTGCCGTCGCTGCCGGGGGCGGGCAGCTTGCTGATGCCGCCGTGGACGATGTCGAAGTTCGAACCCGAGGGTGTCGAATTGCAGGTGCGGTTCAGCCGATTCCATGTTGGCGGCAACTACGCGGTGCACGGCGGCGTGCTGCCGCTGCTGTTCGACTCGGTGTTCGGCATGGTCATCCACGCCGCGGGCCGGCCGATCAGCCGCACCGCGTTCCTGCACGTCGACTACCGCAAGGTCACGCCGATCGACACCAACCTGACCGCCCGAGGATGGGTGCGAGAAGCGCAGGGCCGCAAAGCATTCGTCAACGCCGAGCTGCGCGATCCGGAGGAGAATCTGCTCGCCGAGGCCAACGGTCTGATGATCAGATTGCTGCCCGGCCAAGCCTAATGCGTGCGACCATGTCCTGGTGGTCCAACGAGGGTTGCACCGGCTGTCGACGCCGCGCGCGGCAGCGGTCGCCGGAGTGCTGTTCGCGCTGCTGTTCGGTACGGCGCTGGCCCTGATCCGGGCCGCCCTGCCGGAAGGGGCCCAGCCGGGATCGCAGTGGCTCATCGACGGCAGCACCAATCTCAAGGTCGCCGCGGCCATCATGCCGTTCGCCGGGATCATGTTCCTGTGGTTCATGGGCGTGGTGCGCGACGGCCTCGGCGGATACGAAGACAAGTTCTTCTCCACCGTGTTCATCGGCAGCGGCCTGTTATTCCTGGCGATGATGTTTGTGGCCTCCGGCGTCGGGGCCGGCCTGGAACGCAGCGGCGCGGCGATCGACTCCGAGGTGGCCGCCCTCGGGCAGATGGTGCTGCTGGCGATCTCCAAGACCTATGCGCTGCGGATGGCGGCGGTGTTCATGATCTCGCTGGCCACCATCTGGCTGAAGACGGGTCTGATGCCCCGCTGGCTGGTCGTCGCGACTTATGTTGTCGCGGTGGTGCTTCTGCTGGCCGGTGATCTGAGCATGTGGCTGGCGCTGGCGTTCCCGGTCTGGGTGCTCGGGGTGAGCGTGCTGCTGTTGGCCCGCGCCGGTGTCCTCGACCTGGACCGCGACAACTAATCCTCGCGGGCGAGAAATGTGTTGAGCCGCTGCAGGACCAGGCGCGGGGCTTCCAGCTGAGCCAGGTGGCCGACCCCCGGTAGGGTCTCGAACGACGCCTGCGGGATCAGCGCATGAAGCGCCCTGCCCCGCTCCAACGGGATCCACGGGTCCGCCTCGCCCCAGATGATCTCGACCGGACACCGGATGTCACCGAATGCCCGCTCGACCTCAGCGGTGTACTTTTCGTCAGCTTGCGCGAACTGTCGGTAGAAACTACTGAAACCTGCTGGGGAGAGCCATGGTTCGACAAGCTGGTCGAAATCTCCGGTGTCGATGTCGCCGATGATCGCACCTTTGATGTAGGCCTCCACAACGGCACGGTGAATATGCGGCGGAAGGCCGAGAAACGCATCCACATGACGGCCGACGTGGTCGAAGAACGCCGATCCCCATGGTCTCATCGCGACGACATTCATCAGGACGTACCGGTCGAAGTCGCAGCCGTGCAGCAGATGCGCCCGCAGGGTCGTCGCCCCGCCCATGTCATGGGCGACCACCGCGGGGCGGTGCAGGTCCCAATGCGCAAGCATCTCGGCGAACACCTGCCCCTGTACATCGAGTGACGTGCGCTGCTGCGCGTGCTTGGCGGATTGCCCGTATCCGGGCATGTCGTACCAGTGGACGCGAAACCGCATCGTGAGGTCGGGGATGACCCGATGCCACGAGAACGACGACCACGGCCAGCCGTGGGCCAGCACGAGCGCCGGCCCGTTACCGGCCCGACCGGCCGCTACGGTGCCTGCGGTTGTTTCGACGGTTTCGTCGAGCTTCCATGACATCCGAC
The DNA here is from genome assembly GCF_053588415.1 of Mycobacterium sp. NPDC003449. Lineage (NCBI taxonomy): Bacteria > Bacillati > Actinomycetota > Actinomycetes > Mycobacteriales > Mycobacteriaceae > Mycobacterium > Mycobacterium sp. NPDC003449. The sequence goes on along the minus strand of NZ_JBSFPX010000036.1, from coordinate 16,885 downwards.
GAGGTGCGCCTATTCGCCCACCAATCGCAGTGCACTCGCAGGGCACAGCTTGACGGCCTCGCGGGCGTGGTCGACTTCCTCGTCGGGAACCTCGTCGACCAGCACCGTCACGACACCGTCGTCATCCTGGTCGAACAGCACATCGGAGGTCATCACACAGTTGCCTGACGCGATGCAGGCGTCCGAATCGGCTTCAATCCTCATGGCATTCACCACCCCACCGCCAATGACCGTAGTCCGTAGATGAAGTTGAAGGACCGGAATTGCACGTCCTCGAACGGTTCGGCCAGGGTCAGCCCCGGGAAGCGGCGCAACAGTGCCGGGACGGCGATGCGCATCTCCATGCGGGCCAGCGGGGCGCCGAGGCAGTGGTGCACCCCGTGGCCGAATGCCAGGTGTCCGGGTGCGCCGCGCCGGATGTCGAGCACATCGGGGTCCTCGACGAAACCGGGATCGCGGTTACCTGCGGGCAGTGACGCGAACACCAACTCGCCCGCCGGGATGTGGACGCCGGCGATCTCGACGTCGGTGGTGGTGATGCGGGGGATGGCGTTCTGAACGATGGACAGCCACCGCAGCAGTTCCTCGATCGCCGGGGCGACGGCGTCCGGATCGTCGCGCACCGCTGCGAGTTGATCGGGGTGACGTAGCAACGCGAGGACTCCCAGCCCCAGCATGTTCGACGTCGTTTCGTGGCCGGCGAGCAGCAGTAGCGCGGCGATACCGATCAGCTCGTCATCGGTGAGCTCGTCGCCGTGGTCGCGCACCAGCATGCCGAGGATGTCCTCGCCGGGATCACGGCGGGCCCGGCCGACCAGGCCCCGCATGTACTCGCGGCCCTGCCGTTGCAGCTCAAGCCGTTCCGGGAACGGCACCGAGAAGTCGAGCTGCCGGGCCGACCGTTGCTGGAAGTCGTGGCGGTCCTCGTAGGGCACCCCGAGGAGTTCGCAGATCACCAGCGACGGGATGGGCAGGGCGAACTCAGCTACCAGATCCGAGGGCGGGCCGGCAGACTCCATCGCGTCCAGGTGTGCGTCGACGATCTCGGCGATGCGTGGTTCGAGGCGTTTCATGCGGCGGATGGTGAATTCGGCGGTGAGCATGCGGCGCAGCCGCTGGTGTTCGGGTGGGTCGAGACCCAGCAGGTTTCCGGCCCGCGCGCTGGCCTGGTCGGCTCCGGGCAGCTGCGGGGCACCGGGCAGGACAAAACCGGGTGGCCTGCTGTTGGCGAACCGTTCGTGATCCGACAGTACGGCCTTCACGTCCTCATGTCGGGTCACCAGGTATACCAGGTTGCCGAGAGAACTGACGACGCTGCGGACCCGGTCGCCCTCGCGGACCTCGTTCAGCTCCGGCGACGGGTCGAAGTTGTTGCGCCGCATGTACAGCGGCGGCTCCGGTGGGAGCGTGGTCTGCCCGGTCATGCCCTGACGTTACCCGCGTGCCAGGAATTCCCTGATCAACGTGTTGACAAGGGCCGGATTCTCTAGCGCGGCCAGGTGCGCGACGCCGTCGAGCACCGCGAGCTGGGCGCCGGGGATGGCCTCAGCCATTTCTTTGGTCTCGGCGAGCGGGAACGTCGCATCCTCGGCCCCGGCCACGACCAGCACCGGAGTGTGCACCCGCGACAGCAGGCCGCGCTGATCGGGCCGTCGCGGCACCACACTGGTCACCGCCCATCCGCTGGAATCCACGTCGACGCCGCGCACCGCATCCCGCACGAACGTGACCACCTCGGGTCGGGTACGAAACGTCGTCGGGCCGAGGAACGCCTTGAGGGCGGAACGGGTGAGCGGGCCGCGCATCCCGCCCAGCACGCCTGCCGCCCGCAGCAGCGCCCCGTATTCGATGCGCTGGCGCCACCCGGCCGGTGAGGCGGTGCAGTTCATCAGCACGGCGCGGCCCACCCGGTTCGGGTACAACGCGGCGAACGTGCCACCGATCATCCCGCCCCAGGAATTGCCGACGAAGTGGGCCCGCCGGACCCCGACGCCGTCGAGGATGTCGGCGACGGTGTCGGCGCAGTCGGTGAAACTGAATGGGGCGGTGAGTTTTTCACTGGCTCCATGCCCGGGCGGGTCGACCAGGATGACCCGGTGGTCGGCCGCGAACTCCCGTGCCTGGCCGGACCACATGTCGGCGTTCATGAGCAGGCTCGGCCAGAACAGCACCGCATCGCCGTCGCCGCGGACCCGCACGCGCAGCCGGCCCAGCCTGGTCGGCAGTCTCAACTCCTGCACGGTCGCCATGGTAGGAGAGTCGACGCGATCATGACCACAGTGCACAGATCGGCGCAGCGACAATGTGTTCGGCGAGCGGATACAGTCGAGGTCCGGTGTGGAGTACCACGCCCCCGACGAATTGATCGCCGAGTTTGTCGCGCAGCCAAACCAAGTGCTTGGCATCACCGAGGTTCGGGCCTCCGGCGGCTTTGACCTCAACGCCGAGCACCCGGCCCGTCGGAGTATTCGACAATGATGTCCACCTCATGCCGGCCCTGTTCGGTGCGTGGGCGATGGAGGATGGGTTCAGACTCACAGACACTCACCTCGGCACGTAGTTGTGCCCAGGTAATCGCTGTTCACACCCATAGAGTAGCGTTTTTACGCAGCTTCCAATAGCGAGAAAACGCAGACGCTAATCCCGTTTTAACGCACACTTGAGTACCGGAATCCCGCATGCCGTTTCTCGGTTCACAACCCCGGCCCGCAGCGCCCCGCTTAATCCCGGTTCAGGGTGGCCTCTTCCAGGTCGAGCCCGTGCAGCACGGTGCGCAGCACCTCGTCGTCGATATGGCCCGCGTCGCGTTCGGCGATGAACGTCTCCCGTTCGGCGGCAAGCATTTCCAGCCGCAGCCGGCGGAACGCGGACGTCGGGCTCTCGCCGATGTCTTCCTCGTCGCGTCCCAACCGTTCCCATGCCGCGTTGCGGCGCCGGGTGTTCCAGGCGCGCAGCACGTCGGCGGCCCGGTCGGAGACGTCGACGCCCGCGGGCTGTTGGGCCAGCAGTTCGTCGAGGCGCTCGGCCGCCGCCCTGGCCGCCTTGTCCTGTGCGGCGGCCGTGGCGACCGCATCGCTGTGCGCCTCGTTGCCCCTGGCGCCGAGCACCCGGATGAACCACGGCAGCGTCAGACCGTGCAGCAACAGGGTTCCGACCACCACGACGAACGTCAGGAACACCAGCTGTGGCCGGCCAGGGAACGCCTCGCCGGACAGCGTGGTCAACGGGACACCGAAGGCGGCCGCCAGCGACACCACCCCCCGCATACCGGCCCACGCCACGACGAAGATCTGGGCCCGGTCGGGCTCGGGTTCGTGTGCCCGCACCTGTCTGGACAGCATCCGCGGCAGGTAGGTGGCGACGTACACCCAGATGATCCGCACCGCGATCACGGTGACCAGCACCGCGGCCGACGAGATCGCCAGGGTCGCGGCCGAGATTCCGGCGAGTTCGCTGATCACCTTCGGCAGCTGCAGGCCGATCAGGAGGAACGCGAACGACTCCAGCACCAGCTGCAGCGCCTTCCACACGGCCTGATCCTGCAGCCGGGTGGCATAGCCGGCCTGCGTTTCGCGCTGGCCCAACAGCAGCGCGGCCACCACGACCGCGATCACGCCGGAACCGTGGGCCTCCTCGGCGAGCAGGTAGATGAAGAACGGGGCCACCAGCCCGACGGCGCTCTCGACCAGCGGGTCGTCGAGCCGGCACCGGATGTAGTGCACCACCATGCCGATCGCCCCGCCGACCACCGTGCCACCGACGGCGGCCAGCGCGAACGTGCCGAGCCCGCTGCCCCAGCTGGTGGCCGCACCGATCGAGGCGGCCAGCGCCACCTTGTAGGCGGTCAGCGCGGTCGCGTCGTTGAGCAGGCTCTCGCCGCCGAGCAGGGTCATGGTGCGGCGCGGCAGGCCGAGCCGCCGCCCGACGGCGGTGGCCGAGACGGCGTCGGGCGGCGCCACGATCGCGCCGAGCGCCAGCGCCGCGGCGATGGTCAGCTCGGGCACCGTGTGGAAGGCCACCACCCCGACCGCGAACGTCGTAGCCAGCGGCAGCCCCACCGCGAGCAGCCCGATCGGGCGGAAGTTGCGGCGCAGCGCCACATAGCTGCTCTCCAGGCCCGCCGACCACAGCAACGGCGGCAGGATCACGAACAGCACCAGATCCGGGTCGAGGAACACGTCGTGGAAGCCGGGCAGGGCGCTGCCCGCGAGCCCGGCCACCACCAGCGCCAACGGCGCCGATACGTCGAAGTGGCGGGCCACGGCGGCCAGCAGGATCGCTGCCACCAGCGCAGCCAACAGTGAGGCACCCACGTCGTCCGACCTCCTTCACGTGCGGTCCTTATCCTTGATCAACATGCTGAGGAGATCACGTCGGCGTGAGCCGAGATCTGCGCCCCCAACCTGTGAACACCTCTCCGCCGACAGCGCATCCGGGGTGGAGCCGCGGCCGCTCACCCCGGGACGATGTCAGGAGTGCGCAGAGGATGGCGAGAATAACTGGGCGCATCTGCGGATGTGCATGACCTGCGGTCACGTCGGTTGCTGCGATTCCAGTCCGCACCAGCACGCGCAACGGCATTTCCACCAGAGCGGGCACGCCGTGATGCGGTCCGCCGAACCCGGCGAGAGCTGGCGGTGGTGTTATATCGACCATCGCGTTGGTTGACGATCTGGCAGGCTGGGGATGCGATGAGTGAATCGATTGAGGACGCCGTGACCGATGACGCCGTGGCCGATGACCCGGCCGCGGCGGAGCCCGCGGCGGACACCGCCCCGGAACCGGAAACGGCGCAGGAGCCTGCCGAGGGCACGGCTGAGGACACGGCCCCTGAGCCGGCTCCGGACACCGCGGAACCGCGCGTCGAGAAGGCGCCCGAGCCCGGGGCCACCGTCATGTTGCTGGGCTCGGGGGAGCTCAGCCGGGAGCTGGCGCTCGCGTTCCAGCGGCTGGGTGGTGTCGTGGTCGCGGTGGACCGGTCCGATGCGCCCGCCCACGGGGTGGCCGACCGGTCGGCGGTGATCCAGATGAACGACGCCGAGGAACTCACCGCCCTGATCGAGCGGGAGAAGCCGCGGTATGTGGTCACCGAGTCGGGTGACATCGCGGCCGACGCCCTGATCGCGGCGGCCGAGCGCGGCGACAGCGAGGTGCTTCCGACCCCGCGCAGCATCCGCCTCGGCCAGGATCGGGAGGGGCTGCGCCGGTTGGCGTCCGACGAACTCGGCCTGCCCACGGTGCCGTTCTGGTTCGCCGGGTCGGTGGAGGAGCTGACGGCGGTCGCCGAGCATGCCGGCTATCCGCTGGTGGTCAAACCCGTGGTCGGTGAGGTCCGCGACGGCGAGTCGGTGCTGCTGCGTCCCGACGATATCGAGCCGGCCTGGCAGCGGGCCAGCACCGCGGGCCCGATCGCCCATCCCCGGGTGCTGGCCGAGTCCGTGGTCGAGGTGGACTACGAGATCACCCTGCTGGCGATCCGGACCACCGGCCCGGCGGGGCCGGCGGTGCAGTTCTGCGAGCCGATCGGGCACCGCTACGTCGGCGACGGTGAGGTGCTGGAGGCCTGGCAGCCCCAACAGATGTCACCCGCGGCCCTCGACGGTGCGAAGTCCATCGCCGCGCGCATCGTGAACGCGTTGGGCGGGCGCGGCGTGTTCGGCGTCGAGATGCTGGTGCAGGGCGACGATGTGTACTTCTCCGACGTCCGGATCCGGCCGCACGACAGCGGACTGGTCACCCTGCGGTCCCAGCGGCTGTCGGAGTTCGAACTGCACGCCAGGGCGATCCTGGGACTGTCGGTGGACACCATCATGGTGTCCCCGGCCGCGGCGGAGGTCAGTTACGGCGACGCCGGTGCCGGGAACGGCCGGCGGGCCGATGTCACGGCGGTACTCGCCGAGGCCATGGCGACGTCGGAAAGCGATGTCCGGTTGTTCGGCCGCCAGGACGAGTCCCAGGACCGGCGCAGGCTGGGGGTGGCGCTGGCCACCGCGCCCGATGTGATCGTGGCCCGTGACCGCGCCAAGCGGGTGGGCACGGCACTGCGCAAGCTCTGGTAGCCATGGCGCAGGATCCGGCGAATTCGGACTACACCAGGCCCGACCGGCCCACCATGGCCCCGTTCTTGGCGGCGCTGGCCATCATTGTGCTCGTGGTGATCGGCATCGGGCTGGCCAATCTGTTCGGGGGCGACGGGTTGTCGGAGGATCAGCGGGTGGGCCGCGCGGCGGTCGGCCAGAACGATGCCATGCAGCGGGAGAACTACGTGGAGTTCACCGGTTACACCTGCGCCGGCCGGCACGGCACCGAGGCAGATTTCCTTGCCCGCCAACGCGCTTCGGTGGACCAGCGGGGTGCCCGCTACGTCGACGATGTCACCGGGGTGCGCATCGACGGGGACAGCGCCACCGCCACCGTCGTCTACCACTTCGACAAGGCACCCGACACCAAGGTCGACGCCGAGACGAGGTTCGTGCGGGAGGACGGCGAATGGCGGGTCTGCTCGGGTATGGGAGACTCACGCCCGTGAGCTATGCGGGAGATATCACGCCTGAGGAGGCCTGGAAGCTTCTGAGCGAGGAGCCCGAGGCGGTGCTGGTGGACTGTCGCACCGACGCCGAGTGGCGGTTCGTCGGGGTACCCGACCTGGCCTCGCTGCAGCGTGAGGTGGTGTACGTGGAGTGGACCCGCACCGACGGCAGCCATAACGACGGGTTCATCGACGAGTTCCTGGAAAAGACCGGAGCGTCGGGGTCGGCATCGGTCGAGCGGACGGTGGTGTTCCTGTGCCGTTCCGGCAACCGCTCCATCGGAGCCGCCGAGGCCGCGACCGCGGCCGGTATCGGCCCGTCCTACAACGTGCTCGACGGGTTCGAGGGCAACCTGGATGAGGACCGGCACCGCGGCGGTACCGGCTGGAAGGCGGTCGGGTTGCCATGGAAGCAGTCATGAGCGGCCCCGACGGCCAGGTTCCCTCGGTTCGCGTCCCGGCCGCCCTGCCCGACGGGGTCAGCCAGGCCACGATCGGGGTGCGCGGCGGTCTACTGCGGTCCGGGTTCGAGGAAACCGCCGAGGCCATGTACCTCACGTCGGGTTACGTCTACGAGTCCGCGGGCGCCGCGGAGCAGGCGTTCACCGGCGAGGTCGATCGCTATGTGTACTCGCGCTACGGCAACCCGACCGTCTCGATGTTCGAGGAGCGGCTGCGGCTGATCGAGGGAGCGCCCGCCGCATTCGCCACCGCGAGCGGGATGGCCGCGGTGTTCACCGCACTGGGCGCGTTGCTGGGCGCGGGCGACCGGCTGGTGGCCGCCCGCAGCCTGTTCGGTTCGTGTTTCGTGGTGTGCAACGAGATCCTGCCGCGCTGGGGCGTGGAGACCGTGTTCGTCGACGGCGACGACCTCTCGCAGTGGGAGGAGGCGCTGTCGGTGCCCACCCAGGCGGTGTTCTTCGAGACGCCGTCCAACCCGATGCAGGCGCTGGTCGATATCGCCGCGGTGTCCGAGCTGGCGCACGCGGCGGGCGCGAAGGTGGTGCTGGACAACGTTTTCGCCACCCCGCTGCTGCAGCAGGGAATGCCCCTCGGTGCGGACGTGGTGGTGTACTCGGGCACCAAGCACATCGACGGCCAGGGCCGGGTGCTCGGCGGCGCGATCCTCGGCGACCAGGAGTACATCGACGGCCCGGTGCAGAAGCTGATGCGCCACACCGGCCCGGCGATCAGTGCCTTCAACGCCTGGACGTTGTTGAAAGGCCTTGAGACGCTTGCGGTCCGGGTGGATTACGCGAACCGCTCGGCGCAGACGGTGGCCGAGCATCTTGAGGGCAAGCCAGGGGTGAGCTGGGTGAAATACCCGTTCCTGCAATCTCATCCGCAGTACGACCTGGCCAAGCGGCAGATGCGCGGCGGCGGCACCGTGATCACATTCGAGCTGCCCGGCGGCAAGGACCGGGCCTTCGAGGTGCTCGACAAGCTGCGCGTGATCGACATCTCCAACAACCTCGGTGACGCCAAGACGCTGGTCACCCACCCGGCCACCACCACCCACCGGGCCATGGGCCCGGAAGGCCGGGCCGCGATCGGGCTCGGCGACGGCGTGGTGCGCATCTCGGTGGGCCTTGAGGGCACCGAGGATCTGATCGCCGACCTGGATCAGGCGCTGGGATAGGGCGTGTCGCGCCAGAACGACGCCAAGAAGGCCCGCCGCCGCAAGCGGCAGGCGACCCGCGACGCGCGCTGGGTTCCCGAGGAAGTGGTCCAGCAGCTCTCGGACATCCAGGATGCGGTGGTCGCCGATCTGGCCGAGTTCGACGAGCGAATCACCGAGCGCGGCTGGACCTTCGACGAGGACGAATCCGGTGACCAGCACGCGGTGTGGTTCTACGAGCCGTCGGGCAGCGAGGTGGACGATGGCCTGCCGGTCACGGCGCTGTGGCTGGACGCCGACGACGACGGTGAGATCGTGAACGTGACGTTCGTCGGCACCGTCGACCGGTACGAGTTCACCCACGACGAGTTCTTCGGGCACCTCGACGCGATCGAGGCCTACCGTTCCGGTGACCCGCTACCCGACTTCTAGGGCGAGCAGACGCGGCCGTACCCCTTTTCCCGCGTTCTCGGGTACCGGCGCGTCTGTTCGGCGGGGATAGCCTTGCCGCATGACCGAGGTGACGCTGCGTCAGCTGCGCTACTTCGCGGTGCTGGGTGAGGAGCTCAACTACCGCAGGGCCGCGGGGCGTCTGTTCATCACGCAGCCGGCGTTGTCGACGGCCATCAAACAGCTGGAACAGGCCTTCGGCGTCGTGCTGCTCAACCGCAACACCCGGGAAGTGGCGCTGACCGATCTCGGCGCGGCGTGGTTACCGCAGGTGCAGCAGGCACTCAGCGGTGTCGACGCCGTGGTGGAGAACCTGGTGACCCTCTCGGGCACCCGGCAGGGCCGGCTGCGGTTCGGCTATCTCATCGGCACCGGTGCCGACCTGCTCTTCCGCATCGTGCGGCACTTCGAGTCGGCCTATCCGGACGTCCGGGTCGAACCCCTCGAGTTCGACTTCGCCGACCCGACCGCCGGTCTGTCCGACGGCTCCACCGAGGTCGCGCTGATCCGGCCGCCGGTGGACCTGCCCGAGCACCGGATGCTGATCCTGGACTCGGAATCCTGGGTGGCGTGCCTGCCGCGGGATCACCGGCTGGCCGAGCGCCGGGAGGTCGAGGTGGCCGAACTGCTCGACGACCCCATCGTGTGCGCACCGCTGACGGCCGGGCCGTGGCGGGACTACTGGATGGCGATGGACGTCCGGGGCACCCGCCCGCCGGCCATCGCCGCGGTCGCGGCGACCTACGAGGCCGAGACCACGGCAATCGCCCGTGGGCTCGGCATCAGCTTCACGACCGCGTCGGTGTCGCGCTTCTATGACCGGCCCGGCATCGTCTACGTGCCCATCGTCGACCGGCCACCCAGCCATGTGGCGCTGGCCTGGCACCCCGGCGGGCTGAGCCCGCAGGCCGACGCCCTGATCCGCCACGTTCAGCAGGAGTGGAGTTTCGGCGACGGTGAGGACATCGCCGTGCCCGCCACCCAGTACTGATAAACCAGGATTATCAGTAGATCAAAAGCCCAAACTTCCGGTAACCGGCCGGTGGCGGTTTCCTTACATCAGTCGTATCTGGCTCACCTCTGACCTGGAGTGATCATGACCGATGCTTTGAAGGCGGCGGCCCCGTCCACTCATTCGCCCGACCCGGGTGCCGCACCCAGCGCCGAGGACGCCAAACTCGCCGAACTCGGCTACACCCAGAAACTCGACCGTTCGGTGGGCACCCTGGCCTCCTTCGCGATCGGCTTCGCCACCATCAGCGCCACCACCGCGGTGTTCACCGGATTCGGCGCGGGCTACTTCACCGCCGGGGGCCCGTTCGTGTGGACCCTGCTGCTGGCGGGCGCGGTGTTCGCGCTGTGGGCGTTCATCGCGGCCGACCTCACCGCCAAGCTGCCGCTGGCCGGCTACTCCTACCAGTGGATCAGCCGGATCAACGGCCCGAACCTGGCCTGGTTCACCGGGTTCATCGCGCTGATGGGCTGGGTCTGCGGGATGACCGGGGTCGGATTCATCCTGTCCGGGTACCTCGGCGGGCTCTTCGGCTGGAGCATGAGCCAGAGCGCTCAGATCCTGCTGGCCATCGGCGTCGTGTTCGTCTGCGTGCTGATCAACATCTACGGCGTCCGCTTCGCCACCATGGTCAACAACATCGGTGTGAGTCTGGAACTGGTCATCACCGTCGGCGCCACGGCGCTGGTCGCGATCATCGCGTTCTCGGCTCCGGAGCACCACCAACCGATCTCGGTGCTGTTCACCGGCGGCGATTCCGGTGGCAGCGACTCCTACCTGCTGGCCTGGCTGGCCGCCGCGCTCGGCCCGTTCTTCGGATTGATCGGCGTCGAGTCCGGGGCCGACGTCGCCGAGGAGACCAAGAACGCGCGCCACGTGGTGCCCAAGACCATGTTCTACGCGCTGGTCACCTCGATCGTCATCGAGCTGCTGATGTACATCGTGTACGTGCTCGCCATCCGCGATGTGGGGGCGGTCGAGGCCAACGCGGCCGCCCCGATCGAGGAGATCATCAATCAGCAGGCCGGCCCCATGGTCACCAAAATCGTGGTGGCCGTGGCCCTGACGAACATTCTGGCCTGCCTGCTGGCCAATATCCTGGTCGCCACCCGGCTGACCTACTCGATGGCCAGGGACAATATGTTGCCGTTCTCCCAGATCTGGCGGCATGTGTCACCGACCCGTAAAACGCCCACCTACGCCGTGATCGGCCTCGGCTGCCTGTCCACGCTGCTGCTGTTGTCGGCGCTGGTCAACGAGGCCGCGTTCAACTACATCATCGGGATCGCGTCGCTGCTGTTCTTCTTCGTCTACATCCTGCAGACCATCGGCCTGCTGGTCGGGTACCGCCGCGGCACCATCCCGGTGGGCGAACCAGGCACCTTCGATCTCGGCCGGTTCCGCCTGCCGCTGTACATCACGGCGCTGGTGGTGTTTCTCGGTGTCGCCGTGACACTGCTCTTCCTGCCCCAGTTCACCAACAACAAATGGGTTTTCCTCGGTGTCGTCGTGATCGCCGGTGCCTGGTGGGCTACCGGTCTCAAGACCCGGCTGCGCCACGGCGAGGCGGGTGCCGACTACGTCAAAACCCACAACGTCTGAAAGGACTCGAAATGACAACCGCGACACCGTCCTCGCGCGCCGACCTCGGCGCCAGCAACCTGGTCGCCGTCGAACCGGGCGCCATCCGCGAGGACACCCCGCCCGGTTCGGTGATCCAGTACAGCGACTACGAACTCGACACCAGCAGCCCCTTCGCCGGCGGGGTGGCCTGGATCGAGGGCGAGTACCTACCCGCCGAAGAGGCCAAGATCTCGATCTTCGACACCGGATTCGGGCACTCCGACCTGACCTACACCGTCGCACATGTGTGGCACGGCAATATCTTCCGGCTCGGCGACCATCTCGACAGGCTGCTCGACGGGTCCCGCAAGCTCCGGCTCGACCCGGGGATGGATAAAGCCGAGATCGCTGAAATTACCAGGAAGTGTGTGTCGCTGTCGCAGCTGCGGGAGTCCTTCGTCAACTTGACCGTCACACGCGGCTACGGAAAACGCAAGGGCGAGAAGGATTTATCCAAGCTGACCCATCAGGTCTACATCTACGCGATTCCCTACCTGTGGGCCTTTCCGCCGGACGAGCAGATCTTCGGCACCACCGCCATCGTGCCCCGCCACGTCCGCCGCGCCGGGCGCAACACGGTCGATCCGACCATCAAGAACTACCAGTGGGGCGACCTGACCGCGGCCAGCTTCGAGGCCAAGGACCGCGGGGCCCGCACCGCCATCCTGATGGACGCCGACAACTGTGTCGCCGAGGGGCCCGGCTTCAACGTGGTGGTGGTCAAGGACGGCAAGCTGGCCTCACCGTCGCGGAATGCGTTGCCCGGCATCACCCGTAAGACCGTGTTCGAGATCGCGGACGCCATGGGAATCGAGGCCACCCTGCGGGACGTGACGAGCCATGAACTCTACGACGCCGACGAGCTGATGGCCGTCACCACGGCGGGCGGGGTGACCCCGATCAACACGCTCGACGGTGAGGCGATCGGCAACGGTGAGCCCGGAGCGCTCACCGTGGCGATCCGGGACCGGTTCTGGGCGTTGATGGACGAGCCGTCCCCGCTGATCGAGGCCATCACCTACTAGGCCGAGCAGACACAAACCTGACCATTTTTCGCAGAAAGTGGTCAGGTTTGCGTCTGCTCGCGGGGTTAGTCAGCTCTTGCCCTCCGATTCGATGACGCCCTGCGCGGCCTGCGCACGGTCCTCATAGCTCTTGCGTTTGGCGGCGTCGTACTCCAGGAAGACCCGGTCGAGACCGAGCTTCCGGTTCATCCAGCGCCGACCCCGCGGCGGCAGCATCTGCGCGGCCTGCGCGGTGAACCGCAACGGCGGCGGGACCGACACGTGGGTCTTGGGTTTGTCGAGCGTCTTGACGATGGCGGCGGCGATCTCCTCGGGCTCGACCGGCTTGACCGCGCCGCCGGAGCTGGTACCCGAGATCAGGTCGGTATTGGTGAACGGCGGCATGATCACCGAGACGTCGACGCCGTGCGGGGCCATCTCGTCGGCCATCGCGGTCGACAGCCCGACCACGGCGTACTTGGCGCCGACGTAGACCACCTGGCCGGGCAGCGGGATGAGTCCGGACAGCGAGGCGATGTTGATGATGTGCCCGCGGCGGCGCTTGACCATATCCGGCAGCGCGAGTTGGCAGCCGGTGAGGACGCCGTACACGTTGACCTCGATCGACGACCGGATCGACTGCTCGGTCTGCTCCAGGAACGGGCCGATCGGCATGACGCCGGCGTTGTTGATCAGGACGTCGATGTGGCCGCCACCGTCGGTGCGGGCCTTGTCGAGGAACACCGCGAAGGATTCCCGGTCGGTAACGTCGAGCGGGTAGCCCGAGACCTGTCCGAGTTTGGTCAGATCGACGACGGCCGACTCCTGCAGCGCCACGTCCCGGTCGCCGATCACCACGCGGGCGCCGCGGGCCAGCAGGGCCTTCGCGGTGGCATAACCGATACCGCGCGCGGCGCCGGTGATCGCGATGGTCCTGCCTCTGATGTTGTCCATGACGACAAACTTTACACGTGTCAAGTTTTCCGCGGAAGAGGTGTTGTCGTCGCTCAGCCGAAGGTGAAGGAATAGGCCTGCAGTCCCTTGCTGAGGCGCACTTCGAGAGTCCCGTGTGCCGATTGCCCGCCGGTGGCGATCTGGTGCAGCGTCGGAGGTCCGCTGATCGGTATCTGTTCCGTTCGGCCATTGCGAACCACCGTCATGGTGCCCTCGCCGCCCGCCACGATGTAGACGTCGCGGGCGGTGTAGTTCAGTTCGATACCCGAGGTGTCGGACCCTGACGTGGCGCCCTGGTAGTCGAGGGTCCACAGGCCCTGCAGGGCGAAGCTGTCGTCCGGGAGCCGCGACGGGTAGGCGAATGTCGCGTCGCCCGCCTGATACGGTCCGACACCGTCGTAGTTGCCCACCCGGTCGACCGAGAGATACGTCTCCGGCGTCTGCACACCGTTCGGCGTGGTGTCCACCGAATCGCCGGGCGCGGGTAGCGCGATACCGGGGTGGGCGGCGGTGAGCAACTGCCGGATCAGCTTCTCGGTCACGTCGTAGTCGCCTTCGCCGAATTTCACGTGCCGCACCGTTCCCTCGGCGTCGATCAGATAGTGGGCCGGCCAGTACTGGTTGCGGTAGTTGGTCCACGTCGACAGGGTGTTGTCCAGGGCGATCGGATAGGTGATGCCCAGATCCTTTGCGCCACTGGCAACATTGCCAGGACCTTCTCGAACGCGTACTCCGGACTGTGCACACCGATGACCTCGAATCCGGAGTCCTTGTACCTGTCGTACCAGTCGGTGACGTGCGGGATGGCGCGTTGGCAGTTGATGCACGAATAGGCCCAGAAGTCGACGAGGACCACCTTGCCGCGCAGATCCCCGAGGTTCACCGGCGCATCGCCCGCGGTGTTGAGCCAGTCGGTGATCCCGACGATATCTGGTGCGGTGCCACAGCTTTCGAGTTTCGTGGCACCGGCGGTGCAGTTGCCCAGATCCATGTTCTGGTCGTTGACCGGGCCGGCCAGGTTCAGGTTCTCCGGCAAGTCGGAACCGGCGACCTTGTCCTGCAGGGCACTGGTGTAGTCGGGGACGATACGCTGCAGCGTGGCGGGCAGGTTGAGGGCGATGGCAACGGCGAAGACCAACATCACGATGCCGCCGGCGATCCGGATCTGACGTTGGCGGCGCCGGAAGGCATCGACCCGTTCGGAGACCCGTTGGCCGGCCAGGGCGAAGACGAGCAGCGGGATCGACACTCCGACCGCGAAGGACACGGTCAGGACGATGATCGGGAGGCCGATGGATCCGGTTGCGCCCGCCAGCACGATCGCCGCCAGCACCGGGCCGGCGCACGGCACGAAGAGCAGTCCGAGGGCGAGGCCGAGCCCGAATCCACTTTTGCCCTCGCTGACGTTCCACTGCGGGATGCGGGCGAAGGGTCTTTCCAGGAGATCTTCGACCTTGGGGAAGATCAGGCTGAGGCCGATGACGACCAGCGCGGCGATGCCGATCCAGCGGATGGTGTCCTGCGGCAGGTGCAGCAACGAGAGCAGCGCGGAGCCGACGAGTGTGACGATGCCGAAGCTCAACACGAGCCCGCCGATCACCCGGTACGGGCGCAGCCGCTCGGCGACATCGTGTTTCGGCCTGGCCTCGGTCGCCACGCCACCGCCGCCGGCGCTACTTGTACCGGCGTCCTCGCCGACGGCACCGGACACGAAGATCACCGGTAGCACGGGAAGTATGCAAGGGGAGATCCCGGTGATCAGGCCGCCGAGGAAACCGATCAGTGCAAGCGTGTACATGGCAGCGTCGCCGGATCAACGAGCCAGGGCAGACATCAGCACCGGATCGTCGCGGTAGAGCTCCGGGAACGTGTGCTTGAGATTTTCCACCTTGGGCAGGTCGTTGATCTTGATGTAGGAATTCGTGGGGTTGGAGGTCAGGTAGTCCTGATGATACGGCTCGGCGGGGAAGAACTCGGTGTTCGGTGAGATGCTCGTGACGACCGTGGCCGGGAAGATCGCGTCTCGGTTCAGCTGCGCAACATAGGCTTCCGCAATCCGCTGCTGGCTCGCGTTCTGGGTGAATATCACCGATCGATACTGGGTGCCCGTGTCCGGGCCCTGGCGGTTGAGCTCGGTGGGGTCGTGGGCCACCGAGAAGAAGATTCGCAGCAGTTGTCCGTAGGTCACCTGGGTCGGGTCGTAGGTGATGCGCACCGATTCGGCATGCCCGGTGGTGCCGGTGCCGACCGTCGGGTAATCAGCGGTTTCCCGCGATCCGCCGTCGTAGCCGGATTCCGCCGAGACAACCCCTTTGACATGTTGGTACACACCCTGAACTCCCCAGAAGCAACCGCCGGCCAGTACCGCGGTCTCGCTGGTGACCCCGGTCCGCACCGGCTCGTCGACCGCCGGTGGCGGAACCGAGATCGACGTTGCCGCACCACCGGTCGGCATCGCCTGCAGTCCTCCGATGAGCGCCACCGCCGCGATGAGCACCAGTCCCAGGCCGGTTGCCGCATATGTCCATCTGCGCGGAGTCACAACTCGCACCTCATCCTCGAAACCCGTTGAACGCCAGTATGTGTGTAGTTTCCCCCCTTGAGTCGGCCGAGGTACCGCCGGCGGACATCCGTCACGAATCGGTAATGCGGGATGACCGAATACTGACGAAACGACGGATCGAAACCGTGACGAGCTCTGCGTCCTTACGGTCGGGGAATGACCGCTCCGACACCGCAACAGCCGCACCATCGGCCGACCCGTCGTCATGTCCTGCTGGGCACTGCTCTGCTCGGCGGCGTGCTCGCCGGGTGTGGCTCGCTCGGCGGCCGGGCCGTGGCCGATACGCCGACCGAGAAGTTCGAGGTCACCCACACCGATGCGGAGTGGAAGCAACGACTGACTCCCGAGCAGTACGACGTCCTTCGTGCCGCGGGTACCGAAGTGCCCTACAGCAGTCCACTCGACGACGAGCATCGCGCCGGCGTCTTCAGCTGCGCCGGTTGCGGTCTCGACCTCTTCTCGTCCACCACCAAATTCGACAGCGGAACCGGCTGGCCGAGTTTCTGGACGACGTTGGATGGCGCCGTCCTCGAGCGGTCGGACAAGACCTTGGGCATGACGCGCACCGAGGTGCTCTGCCGTCGCTGTGGTGGCCATCTTGGCCACGTGTTCGAGGACGGCCCCCGGCCAACTGGACTGCGCTACTGCATGAACGGCGCGGCGCTGACTTTTCGGTCGACCTAGGACCTGCCCGTCCCCGCACCGGGCCTCACGCCAGCTTCGCGGCTCCGAGGACTGAGTGGGCCTTGTCGTCGCTGATCAGGACGGTGTCGTACTTCGAGGCGTCCACACCGCTGATCGAAAAGGTCTGAGACGCTTTGTCGAACGCAACGCTGCCGAGTCCCTTGCCCGCAGCCACCGCGCTCGGGTCGGTTCCGTTGGTCAGGTAGATGTGCAGATCCGGTGACTCGTCGGACGAGAAGTCGGAGAGCACGAGCTCGCCTGCGGCGATGTTGACCTTCCCGGCGACGTGTTTGTCGTTGAGCCCCTCGAAGGTGCCGGTCCGTGCGCTGGACGCGCTCTGCATCATCGCCTGCTGCGACGGCGACGCCTGCGAGCTGGACTGCGCATCGGTCGTCGAGGTGCCGCAGGCCGTCAAGGCCAAAGCAAGTGTCAGCAGGGCCACACCCTT
>NZ_JBSFPX010000035.1:0-44977 GCF_053588415.1 Mycobacterium sp. NPDC003449 | reverse complement strand
ATCGGCGTGGTCTGCCGTTCCTTCTTGTTGGTGTACCCCTGACCGTCAGGCCCTGCGGGAATGGGGTCGCCGTAGTCGAGGTAGAACATCGCCGAGGTGACGATGCGGTGCTTTGCCCACTGGTCGGAACCGTCTTTGTCGCGGCCCTCGAATCCGGGTAGCACATTGATTTCCGAGACCGCGGTCAGCGTCGGCAGCGTAATG
Organism: Mycobacterium sp. NPDC003449; assembly: GCF_053588415.1. Taxonomy (NCBI): domain Bacteria; kingdom Bacillati; phylum Actinomycetota; class Actinomycetes; order Mycobacteriales; family Mycobacteriaceae; genus Mycobacterium; species Mycobacterium sp. NPDC003449. Next base: position 44,773 of record NZ_JBSFPX010000035.1, on the reverse strand, counting down.
GTCAGCACCGTGCCATCCAGCCCGGCGCAGACCCAGGCTTTTCCACCACCCGGGGTGAACGCATCTGTCGGCGGCGTGAGCGAGATCGGGTATTCGGCGGCCTCCACCTTTGCCGGCTGAATCACGCTGTCGGCCGTCACGTCGGCGGCCGGGGCGGGTGTCGTGGACTCAGCGGGAGAACTATCGGCCGCGCTCTGCGAAACGATATTCGAAACCGAATCGTCGTTTTTCTCTTTTTCACCCTTACCGGGAAGGATGACTCCTGCCACAACAACTACCGCCAACGGGATCCCAATCATAAGTGCCTTACGCCGATTCGCGCTGAGCGCCGACCATCCTTTAACCGAGCTCGCGCCAGTCACCGCCGAATCGGCGGAATCAGAACCGCCGTTGTCGGCTGGTATTTCATCGCCACTGGCGGAATCGTCCGAATCGTCGCCGAAATCCTCCACCTGATCCGCAGCGGTTTCAGGCTCGGGAGCTACCTGCCCGATGGCGGGCATTTCTAGTTTGTTCGCGCGGTAGGCCCGAATACGCTGCACGGCGGACATTTCCTGTGCACCATTGTCGATAGGCTCGTCGGCTTCTAGTGCCGAGTCCGCATCGAACTCATCGAGCTGGTGTGGCGCAGCGGTGTTTTTGTCGATCTGCGGCTGCGCCGGCGCATCGCCGCTCATCATCATGTCGCTAATATCCATTTCGGGGTTCTCCCCTCACGTATTCCCGAATGTGCGGATCTAAACCAACGGGCGTCGAATTGCCCACGTGTCACGCAATGGTGCGACACGCAGGTTCGCGCCGGTATACGGAGCTTCAACAACCTGGCCATTGCCGATGTACATCTGAACGTGCCCGGCGTGGGGGAACACGAGATCCCCCGGGGCGATCATCGACCGCGGCACGGGCGCGCCATCGTGGATCTGGGTGTAGGTGGTCCGCGACAGATTCACGCCAGCGTCTCTGTAGGCCGCCTGCATCAGGCCAGAGCAGTCATAGCCCCGTGGGCCGGTGCCACCCCATACGTAGGGCAGGCCGACCTTGGACAACGCAAAGCGGATCGCCCGCGCCGCGCGCTTGTTGGGTGCCGGCGGAAGTTTCGACGAGTCGATGCGCCCACCGCGCGCCAGCCGGTACCGCAGGGCCCGAATCAGTGCGCGCCGCCGAGCTGCCCGCAGCCGTGCCGAGGACACGGTCCGTTGGGAGGCATTGAGCCGGGCGATGCGCCGGCGGATCGCTTCGCGCTGCCCCATCGGGGTATCGGCGGCCGCGCCACGATCGGATTCGGCGGCGTCGAGGATCACCCGGGTGCTGCGTCGGGCTTGAGCGTGTTCGGCCTGGGCGCCACGCAGGATCTCGGTCAGTTGCCCGTCCGTGCCGGCGGTCGTGCGCAGGTTCGCGCGGGCGGTATCGGTGCTCTGGTGGTAGCGGTCGAGCGCGGCCCCGCTCAGGCCGGTGTTGTTGGCGCCGCGCAGTGCGCGCTCGGCGTCACCTGCGCCGGCCGCGGTCGGCTGTGCTGGACTTCCAGCAAACAGTTCGTGCGCGCGCCGCAGGACGGCGATCTCATCTGGGTTCGTCATCCTTGGCTCTGTCTTTGGTGGTCGCGATGAACGTCTGGATGAGTTCGACCGAGTCGCCTGGGATGGCGGTTTCGTTGCGCCAAGCCCAGACGTTCTCCGTGGTGGTGCCCAGCATCCGGGCAATGACCGAGTCCGACAGCGACGAGGCCGAGCAGGCGCGGTTGAACTGCGCTCCCAAACTGCGCGATTCGAGCCGGGACACAAGGCCCTGGCGTGTGGCTTCCAACGTTTGCAGATGACCCATCAGCCGATCGGCGTCACCGGGATCGGAATGGGCTGCGACTCGCCAGGAGTCCGCCGCTAATCCCTCCGCTTGAATACACCGGTCGATCACAAACGCAATATACGACTCATAATCCGGCGCCGTTTCCGATGGCAATCTGGTGATAACCGCGTTGAGAGCCTCGATCTGGGCTTCGGCATATCCCTCGATCAGCGCACTGGTTTCGCTGCGCCGGCCGACGACCAGACCTCCGCCGGCCGGAGGGTTCGCGCGGGTAGCGGCCGCCTGATCGGATGCCACCGACAGGATCTGTTTGAGCTCAGCATTGGGATCGTCGGCCACTTTGAGCCGCTCATAGGTGCCGCTGGGCAGGCCTAAACCCATCTCCACCTTGCGGATGGTGTCCTTGCGCGGTTTGCGGATCCCACGCTCCAGGTAGCTCAGCCCCATAGCGCTCACCCCGCTGGAGGCGGCAACCTCCTCCAGCGACAGCTCACGTGACTCACGAAGCGCGCGGAGCGCGGCGCCAGCGGCCTCTCGGTTCATCCGAGCACTCCCAACATGCACCGAATCGTACACATTCCTTACACATCTCACCTGCACATATACGCTTGTTCCCGCGTTCCCCTTGCGAGTGTCGCCGTTTATGCATACGCTTTCTTACACAACACGTACACATCAAGGGGGCTTGAGTGAACCAACACCTTCCATGCGCCAGCGATCCGGACCTGTTCTTCGGCGCACACACTGACCAATCCGGACCGTCCGTCGAGATGAAGCAGCGAGCCGCACACCTGTCCAAGGTCGCGCGCACCCGTTGCATTCGTGAATGCCCACTGGCCCAGCAGAAGCTATGCGCCCAAACCGCTCTCGACACCAACGCCACCTACGGCGTGTGGGCCGGCGTGCAGCTGCCCGGAGTGCAGACCCGCAAGATCCCGCAGCTCAACGCGGCCCGCGAAATCTTGCAGGGCATCGTCGACGGCTCGATCGACCCGAGCACTCATCCCAGCAACCGCGAGCTCTTTCGGGGTTCTCAGCTGGCCCTGCTCGCACCGCGCATCGGCCCTGACGCCCGCCAGCTCTCCATCGCCGGCGCCGCCAGCACAGCCGTATCCGCCTGACACAACCCGAAACCTCAATTCCGAGAGGTAGAGCCACCATGGCTGACCATCGCGCTATCACCGTCCCCGGCGTCGACGACTCCGAAATCGATCCGAAACTCCGCGTGGCCCATTGGGACGCAATCGCCCTGCTCGACGCGGGCTGGCAGCTGCGCCGACTGCGCTACGTACCGATCACTGGTGCCGGCATCGTCGAAGCGCTCACGCCCACCCATCGTGCGGTCTCGATCTGCAGCACCGACCGCAACCACGGCGTGCACCTGCTACACATCCACATCGCCAAACGCCTGGCCGCAGCACTGGCCGACTTCGGCCAAGCCAACCAGCACGACCACATCGGAGATCTGGCCTGGTTGGTATCCCGCCACCCCAACGCCGGTGCCCGGCCCGCACTCCCCGCTCGTCGTGACCCGATTCCCGACGACAAGCTGCTGCGCCAGCCGCCGAACCTGCGGGCCGCATTCTGGCTGCTCGCGGTCCTGATCTGCGACTACGGCTGGACTGTCACCGACCTGGGAGATCCCATGGTGCACGGAGGATTCACCGCGGCCATTCCCAACGACGTCACCGCCATCTTCCCAGGCGGCATCCCCGCCGACGGCAGCGCAGCCACCGCCTTGGCCCGACTTCTGCCCTTGCTCGATCAGGGCAGCCTGCATTACCTGCAGCACATCAACAAAGCCGACCTGCACCGCGCCCGGGCCGCCGCCCACCTGGCCAACTCATGACCCCTCGTAAGCGCCAGAACAACAAGGGCCTGACCGCAGACGGGATCGCCGCCAACCTGCGTCGATCCCGCGAGACCGGCAAGCGCCAAGCCGACCTGGCCCGCCAAGCCCTCACCCACCTGCAGCAGCACGCTCAACCTGACGCTGACACGGCGCGCTGGATCGCGGTTCTGCAGCACCGCATCGACAACCCGGAAGCCACCTTGGCTGAGCTCGGCATGACCATGACGCCGCCAATGACCAAGGCCGCCTACGCAAGTCAGCTGCGCCGACTTCTACCCACCGTCGAGGCACCGACATGACCCGGCCAGGAACCAACTTCGCCCTGCGTGATGCCCTGCTGGAGCTGCTGAGCAGCGGTCGCGCCGTCACCACTGCCGAACTGCGCACCAAGATCACCGAAGCCGACGAATTCGCCGAAACCACCAGCGAAGCGATCTACCGGCACCTCGACGCACTCGCCCGCCGAGGCGAGATCCAGCGCGTGCGCGCCCGCAACAGCGACCGACGCCACGTCTACTGGACCCGACGCGTAACCGCGGCCTCGGCGCTACCGACCAGGGAACTGCGATGACCCTCGCACTCGACTTGCACTGGCCAGGAACCGCCCCATCCAGTGCCGACTTCTCCGAGGACCGCACCTACCGCTACCGGCTGACCCGCTGCTGGGACCACACCCTGCCCATGGTGGCCATCGTCGGACTCAACCCCTCAACCGCCAGCGAGCACCGCAACGATCCCACGATCCGCCGCGAGATCTCGTTCGCCCGAGCTCTAGGACACGGCGGCCTGCGCAAGTACAACCTGTGCGCACTGCGCTCCACCGATCCCGCCGCCCTGGCCACCCATCCCGATCCCATCGGGCCCGCCAATGACGACTACCTCGCCGAGATCCCGCACCGCTACGACCTGGTCATCCTGGCCTGGGGCGCCGGAGCCGACCCGGCGCGCGCCCGGGCCGTGACCAGCATGCTGTGGCGAGGCCTGCGCGAATCCGGTGGCGCACTCGGCGCACTCGGCTGGACAGCAGACGGACAGCCCCGTCACCCGCTCTACGTCCCCCGGGCCACACCACTGCAATGCCTCACCGCAGACGGTCACCCCGACTCCCTCGACGTCGATCCGCGCTGGCTCCAGCTCATCGCCGACACCACCGACATCGACAGCCACACGGCCACACCGGCAACCACCACATCCCGCGCCTGAGGAGGCAGTCATGGTGATCGGTACAAAACCACACGCACCCGGCCTGATCAGGCGTCACGCCGCCACCGCAATCGTGATCACGGCGTTCATCGTGATGCTTGGCCTGATCGTGGCACTGCAGTGCGCCGGCCCCAGCGCCGTCGCCGAGCTGTTCAACGCCAACGCCGCGGTGACACCGGCAGGAACTACATCATGACCGCGGTCCTGCCAGGCACGCCCAGCACCAACGAAAACCCGGCGGCACTCGAACAGCTTCGCGCACTGGCCACCGAAATCCGGGCCCTGCACGAAGTCATTCCCATTCCCGGCGGCGCCACCATCTGCGATCACTGCTGCCGCAACCGGCTCTCACACCGCACCTTCGCCTGCTACGAGTCCCACAACCACCGAGCGCTGCGCAGCCCCTGCCCCACCCTGCAGATCCTCGACCAAGCAGACCTGTGATGACCAAGCCAGCACCAATCCACCCCCTGTCGGCCGCCGCGGTGCCGACCTCACCCCCGCTCACGCGCCACGAGGCCTACCGCCAGTTTCTGTGCGTCGACTGCCGCGTCCGCCCCTATTCGGCAGGCCGGCCCCGCTGCAACAGCTGCCACGAACTCCACGTGGCCGGGACTCCATTCATCTTCGACGAAACCGCTATTTGTGCACCGCCAGAAAGGATTTCAGCATGACAACGACCGAAGTAACCCAGGCGGCCACCGTGGCGCGCGGCACCTTCATCGACGCAGTCCGTGTCGATGAGCTGTTCGTCGACCACACCTATCAGCGCGAGCTCGACGCGGCCCGGGCGCACAAACTCGCGGCCGGGTGGGATCGTCGGCTGGCCGGCGTAATCGAGGTCAGCGACCGCGGCCCCGAACACAGCCCGCGCTACGCCGTCATCGATGGCCAGCACCGTATGCAGGCTGCCAAACTGCTCGATCCAGCACCCTTGATGGTCGCCACGATCCACGAAGGCCTCTCGGTAGCCGACGAAGCCCGCCTCTTCGATCGGCTCAACCGGCAACGCCGTCAACCCACCACCTGGGACCACTGGCGCGCCCGCAAGAGCACCGCAGCCGTGGAGGTGGTCGAACTCGAGGCCGTCGTCAACAGCCTTGGCCTGCGCATCGACAATGCTCCGACCGAGGGAAACGTTCGCTGCACTGCCACCCTCGAGAAGCTCTACCGGCTCGGCGGCGCTGACCTGGTACACGAGACCCTCAAGCTCATCGTCGGCGTCTGGGACGTTCGGCGCGACGCCTACGACGCACCCATCGTCGGCGGCCTGGGCCTGGTCCTGCACTACCTGCGCGAGCCGATCGACCGACAGCGGCTCGCAGACACCCTGCTCGGCGCCCTGCCGGTGCAACTCACCACCCAGGCCGTGATGCTGCCCTCAGGCACCAAGCCTGTTCGCGTCGCGATCGCGATCATGGAGCGCTACAACCGCAACCGCCATGTCCCCGGCCGCGCGATCCTGGTCAGCCCACGCACCTTCGGCGGCGGATCCCGCAACGCCCGCTCGGCCCCTGCAACGACCGAGGCACCTTCAAACAACCTCAGCCGCACGGCCTAACCCGGAGCGGAATGAAGAACCAATGAGCCTCGAACTGGCCACTCCCCCAACACTGCTGGACTTCACCGACCGTTCACAGCGTGAACACCAATGGGTCGATCAGCGCGACACAGTGTGGGCATGGCGTGACCCCACCGAATCGCCCGGCGGCTATTGCGGCTGGCACTACTGGGACTACAGCAAGAACGGCCACGGCGGATGGGTCTGGTGCGGGCTCTCGATCCACCTCCACGGACCCTTCGATGCCGTCTCGCCAGACCAGGAATACGACGACTACGACGGCGGGTGGGTGATCCACGTATGAGCACGTCAACACCCGCGATCCGCACATCCGACGCACCGAAATTCGACCACCACGAGTGCATCGAGGTGGCCTGCACCGACTGCGGAGAATCCCTCGGCGAAGACTGGACACTGCACTTCGAGTCGATCGCCCAAGCCCTCGCATCGATCGCCGACGCTGAATGGACGATCACCGACGACCACGTGCGCTGCCTGGCGTGCACCGACCGTCACGGCGACGACAGCGCCGACCCCGGCACCTCCACGGTGATCGTGTTCAAGTGTGAGTACTGCTGGCCACCACTGTTTTCCGATAACGCGCTCCCCCTGAGCTGCCAGTGCGACCAACAGCGGGCCATCCCCGAACACCGCGTGCATGTTCCGTACATCAGTCGTGCCCACTGCGCATTCACCACACGCTCCTGCGTCACGCTGACCTGCGGAGAGTGCGGCAATCCGGTCAATGACGACGACGAAAGCGAACCGCACCACAGCTCGACGGAAAAAGCGTTGGAGATCGCGGCCCGCGACTACGACTGGCTCGTCACCGACGTGCTGGTCTGCTGCGCACGGTGCGCCAAAGGCCGGGCGTGCACGCTCACCGGCCACCAATTCCCCGAGCACCCCAACCACGTCACGGCAGGCGGAATCGAGATCCGCTTCTGCGTCAACTGCGACGAGACAGTCAGCAATCCGGTCGGCGACCGCGATCAACCCTGGCTCTAACGCCAACGGTCGCCACGAAAACAACTGGGGGTCAACGAATGTCAAAGCAGACATCAGTCCAGCGCGAAGGCAGCCCCGTCATCGTGCCCACCGACGACGGCGTCGACCTCGCCGTCGTCGATTGCGGACCCCGCCACGCCGAACACGAACTCGTGCTGTCGCATGGCTGGTGCCTGGATAAGACCAGCTGGGATCCACCGATCCAACACTTGCGGCGGCGCTACGGCAACCGCATCCGGATCCTGACTTACGACCACCGCGGCCACGGAAACTCCACCTCAGCACCGATGTCCACCTACCAACCCGAACGGCTCGCCGCCGACCTCGGCCACGTGCTCAGCGCACTCAACGTCAATCGACCGATCATCGGCGGCCACTCGCTGGGCGCGATGGTGGCCCTCACCTACGCTGGCCTGCCCAAATCCAGCCGAACCGTCCACCCTGCAGGCCTGGCCCTGATTGCCGCCGCCGGTGGCCGGCTCACCGAACGCGGGCTGGGACGCCTGCTCGCTGCACCCGGCCTGGGACTGCTCGCCGAGCTCGTCAACCACGCACCGCACCGGGCGGCCGACGACGTCATCCGCACACTGGTCCGGCCCGCCTGCGAGCTCATTGCCCGGGCCCGCAGGCTCTGTAGCGCAGAACGTGCCGCGCTCGCGACGGCGGTAGTGGAAGCGGTACGTACCGCCGAGTTGGCCACTGCCGTCGGATATCTGAAGTTCCTGCGTGAGTACAGCACTCTGGCCACACTCTCCTCGATCACGGTCCCCACCGTGGTGCTCAGCGGCGGCCTGGACCTGCTCACCCCAGTCGCCCACGCTCACGAACTCGCCGACGGGATCCCCGGTGCCATCCACCACCACCTCCCCCAGGCCGGCCACATGTTGCTCTGCGAGGCACCGCGCGCCGTCGCCGACGCCATCGACACCGTCATCACCCGCTCCACAGCTGCCGCGCCGCTGCCGGCCGACCTGCTATTCGCCACCCCTGCCTTGGAGGCGTTGTGAACACCACCGCACCGGCCACCGTCGCCGCCCAATCCGGCACCGCCAAGCCGCGCCAGGTCCGCATCAAACACCGCGGCTGGACTGTCCTGGTCGACAAGACAACGGGAACGGTCAGCGTTCCGCCACAGGCCCTCACCGCCGACATCCACGCCGAAGATCTCGCGGCGTGCCTGGCGCAGGCCCGAAGCCACCTGCGGCCACACCAGCCGCCACCAGCCGACGATTCACCCCCACAGCCAACCGCCGCCGACATCGCCCAGACTCTTCGCGCCGGCGGCGTCATCGCCACCAACAGCTGGCATCCCTACCACTACGACATCTACGAATGCACCCGTCAGGCCTGGGAAGAAGCCGATATGACCATGCCCTACAGCTGCCTGCTCAACGCGCTGCGCGCGGTCTTGCCCGCCGGCGCCACACTCGCCGACTTCAACGATGAGATCCGCCTGACCGGGATCGTCCGCCTGTACACCAACGCCGCCAACCGGCTGGTAGCGCCCGCAGAGCGCGACGTACAAGGTGCGGCATGACACCGGCCACAAGCTCCGCCCCAGCCGATCGGGTGACTGTGATCAACCACCGGACTCGCACACGCACCAGCCGAAACACCAGCATCACCGGTAACCAGTCCCTGCTGGCCCTGACGGCACGAACAGCCCGCGCCCGATACGGAACACGACAGCGCCCACCGTTTAGCGACCGTGAGCGCCATTCAGGGCGCAAATGACCACTTCCCCGGCTGCGCGGCCCCGGCACCGCCAGGTGCCCGCGTAGCCGTGTCATTCCAGCTCCAGCGGCCAATGGCGTGGTCGCATGGGGATAACGACTAGGTAAAGGAGGTTCCCCAAGGGCATACGTGGCCCAAACGCGGGCCGACACGACAACTGAACAGCGGGACTGATCGGAAACGAACAGAAGACAGACCCCCCGTAGGGGGATATCTGGGAATCGTCTGAAAGCGAATCCTCGGGGCGCCAACCCCGAGTTTCTGTGAGACCCGAAGCGCCAACTTCGAACTCTCGGTCCCCTCAAATTGAAGGGAATTACCGTGCCAGGTGATTCCAGGGTAGCGCTTACCCTGACGAATTGCGACGGCAAATCCCCGAAACACCGTTTGAACTGCGAGAACACTCGCGGCTCTTGCGCGTGTCGCATCACGGGAAAACGTCGCCGCCGCATTAGCCAGGAACGCCCTCGGATACTCAAATCCGATGCGCGACTGGTCCAGAAACGCGTGGAATCACACGCGTCACAAATGCAGCTCCGCGGTGCCCGCCGCGGAGTTCTAAAGGCAGTCCTTGAGCTGCTGTGTGGCTGGAGCCGCGTCTCCGACGACGCAATCCGGCTATCGCAGATCGCCGACAGCATCGCCGCCAGCGGAGGCCGGAGCTACGACCTCAAGACGATCGGCCGGGCGCTCGCCTCACTGGCCGTCGACGAGCTGATCGCCTACACCCCTGCACGCGGCCGCGGTAATCACGCCCGGATCGAAATCCACAGCCAGTTCGTCCAAGACGTCGATATTCTCCACCGTGACGAAACTGGCCGTGTCGTCGTGCCCCAATCCGTCACCTTTTCTGAGGCCCATACCTCTTATAAGCCAAAGGCTAACTACCCCCCTACCCCCCAACGCAGCGCTGAGCACGAACCCACCACCCGACCGGCCGAGGTAAAAATCAATCCCGCCGAAGTGCGACACGTTCTGGCCAACCTGCCCGCCGAATACCAAGACGTTCCGCTGCGCATCCGCTGGCGCCTTGGCGGCCTGATCCGACGCCAACTCACCCGCGGCTGGCTGCCTGACCAGATCCTCACCGTCCTCGCAGCACCGCTACCAGCAGGTGTTCAACGGCCGCTCCGGCTCGCCATCTGGCGACTGACCAAAAACCAGATCGGATCCGGACCCCGCCTGGCCCCGCTGCAACGCGCTTGGGACCGCCGCGCCGAAGCCGCAAAAACCGCCGCCACCGCCGACTCAGCCGCCCAGTGGCTGGCCCAGGTCACCACCGTCACCAATCCTGACCAGCGTGAACGCCTACTGCGCGCAGCGGCGGTCAAGTTCGGAACCCCACACAACCCGACAGCCGCGATCGCCGCGGCGGCGCGCACGGCGGTCCGAGAACACCCCCGGCTCGCACTGGGGGACGCACTGCAGCGCTGGACCCACACCCAGGTCGGCGACGCCACCGCCGACCTGCCGGCCGCCGCCATGTACGAGACCGACGCCGACGTCGCCACGCTCATGGCCATCGCGTGCGTCATCGGGCGCTGCGTCGATTGCCAAGCAGCCTCGGCCCAGATCCGCCACGACCTGCCCATGCCCATCCCAGTCTGCGACGACTGCTGGACCGATGACGCCGCTACCGATGCCGAAATGACACAGGAGATCGCCGCGTGACCACCACCGAACGCCGCACCAAAACACCTGCTCACGACACCACCGGACGTCAACCACCGCAAGACCTGGCCGCCGAACAGTCGGTGCTTGGCGGCATGCTCCTGAGCAAAGACGCGATCGCCGACGTCGTGGAAAAACTCCGGCCCGGCGACTTCTACAAGCCAGCACACGAGAACGTCTACACCGTCATCCTCGACCTCTACGGCCGCGGCGAACCCGCCGACGCGGTGACCGTGGCCGCCGAGCTCGACCGGCGCGGCCAGCTCTCCCGAACCGGCGGCGCGCCCTACCTACACACCCTGATCGCCACCGTTCCCACCGCAGCCAACGCCGGCTACTACGCCGGCATCGTCCGCGACAAAGCCATCCTCCGGCGCCTCGTCGAGGCAGGAACCCGCGTTGTGCAATACGGCTACGCCGGTGCAGACGGAGCCGAGGTCGCCGACGTCGTCGACCGCGCCCAGGCCGAAATCTACGACGTCACCGAGGACCGGGCGTCCGAAGACATATCGGCCCTCGACGACCTGCTTCAACCCACGCTCGACGAGCTCGACACAATCGCCTCCCACGGAGGCGTCGCCAGAGGTGTTCCCACCGGCTTCGACGACATCGACACCATCACCAACGGCCTGCACCCCGGACAAATGATCATCGTCGCCGCCAGGCCCGGGGTCGGGAAAGCACTCGCCCTCGACACTCCCCTACCCACGCCCACCGGATGGACAACGATGGGCACCCTCACCGTCGGAGACCAACTGCTCGACGCCTCCGGACAGCCCACCGCCGTCGTGGCAGTCACCGACGTCATGCACGACCGGCCCTGCTACTCAGTGACTTTCGACGACAACACCCACATCGTCGCCGACGCCCACCACCAGTGGCCGACTGGCGCGGGAATCCAGACCACCGAACAGATCTGGCGCACCACCACCACCAGTGGCGCAGTGTCCCTCATCCAATCCGCGCAGGTGGCGCACGAACAGCGGACGTTGGCGCGCCTCGGCACCCCCGGTGGCGCACCTCAAATCGGGGGCGAGGCGCCCCTGACGAGCTACCGACAGATCACGCAGTCCGTGGCCTCCGGATCGCCGACGCCGGCACCTCCGGCGAGTGGCTACTGGCGCATCACTGGCGCGGTGCAACGGCACATTGTCGCGGTCTCGCCGATCGACACCGTTCCGGTGCGATGCGTCCAAGTGGACAACGCCGAACACCTCTACCTTGCCGGCCCCGGACGAGTCCCCACCCACAACTCAACCCTGGCGCTGGACTTCATGAGATCCTGCTCAATCCGCCACCGCCAAGCGAGCATCATCTTCTCGTTGGAGATGAGCAAGCCCGAGATCGTCATGCGCCTGCTGTCTGCCGAGGCCAACGTCAAACTCGCGGACATGCGTTCCGGCCGGATGCGTGATGAGGACTGGACACGGCTGGCTCGTCGCATGGGTGAGATCAGCGAAGCCCCGCTCTACATCGACGACTCGCCAAACCTCACCATGATGGAGATCCGCGCCAAAGCTCGCCGGCTCAGCCAACGGGTAGATCTCAAACTGGTGGTTATCGACTACCTCCAACTGATGACCTCGGGAAAGAAGTACGAGTCACGTCAACAGGAGGTGTCGGACTTCTCGCGCAGCTTGAAGCTGCTCGCCAAAGAGCTGAATGTCCCCGTGGTCGCTGTCAGCCAGCTAAACCGAGGTCCAGAGCAAAGGGCAGATAAAGCCCCGCAAGTCTCTGACCTGCGCGAAAGCGGCAGTTTGGAACAGGATAGCGATATGATCTTCCTGCTGTATCGTCCCGACGCATTCGATCGCGACCATCCCCGGTGCGGCGAAGCTGACGTGATCCTCGGCAAGCACCGCAACGGCCCCACCGCGACGATAACTCTGGCCCATCAGCTGCACATGAGTCGGTTCGCGGCACTCGCACGACAATAATTAGCTGAGCTAAGTGTCTCACGGATAGCGGCGGAATCTCACAAGTGATGCCACACGTGAATTGACGCCGTCCGTCCCGCCCGCCGGCCCGGCACGCCTCGCTGCCCCGCTCCGACGAACTCTGCGGAAAGCCCTGTGGGCCCGACCATGTGTTTTTGCCGAGTTCCGCCCAGAAACTACGACCCCACTCGGGGTCGCGGCGGGTGGCGTCAACGTTGTCCGGCCGTTTGGTTTCGACGAGCGGAGTACCGCGGCATGACAAGCAATGATAACGAAGGCCTTCGGCGCTCCCAGCAGCCCAATCGCGGCGGCTATGTGGCCCTGGCAGTGGCGACTGGATACGCGGGAGTGGCCTGGCATCTGAAGGATCCGGGTGCCGCGGTGGTGGTGTTCCAAGCCGTCCTTATCGCCCTCGGCCGGCGCCCGGGCCGGAAGTAGCACTTAGGTGACGGCGGGTATGCAGGTCGGCATACCCGCCGCTACCTCGCTAGGTACTGAGACGGATCGAAAACCCCCAGGTCAGCGGCGCACGCTGTTGCCGACAAACTGCGAAGAAGACCGGCGATCGCTGCCCTGGAAGCTGCAGGCAGCCGCCGGGTTCACGTACCTGGGCAGAGGTGCTTATGCGCGGCGACAGTCTGCCGTTCGTACCGCTCTCGCACCTTTTCGGGCACCGTTCCTGTGCTGGTATCCCGACCGAACATGGCCAGGGTCGCCTCCTGTTCCGTGTGGCCGGACCGCAGCAGTTCGCAGGCTTCGTAACCCTGCTCGATGAACGGCCGTTTGGGTAGCAATCGGTCCCACTTGGAGGTGAACAATGCTTCGACGTACGCGTCCTCGTCTGGCGGTGGTACGTCCTCACCGCCGAAAATGGCAGCCGCCCCGATCCCGCAAGCGACAACCGCGACCATCACGGCGACGGCGATACCTGCGCGCCGGTTGGGATTGGGCGTCTGAGCGGTCACGAAGGGTTCTCCTGGGCGATGAGGTGGCATGAGGTCGCGACGATGATACGAGGCCGGCAGCCAGAACGATGGCGAAAAGGTGCGCCAGAGCGGTCGGCAGACCTCGACAGAAGCGAACCAGGTGCGCCAACGCCTGACCCGAGTGCGCCAGCTGTGCGCTACCCCGCGCCAGCGCGGCGCGCGCGGACGCTGTTGCGGCTCGAACCGCTGGACCGAAGTGCAACACGGGCTGCAACAAAGACGGTGCTAGCTGCGGTGATAGCCCACGCAACACCGCATCAGAGCTGCAGCGGAGCGAGCGAAATACCACTTGGGAAAACGCCCCAGTTTCGCTCCTGACGCACAAACGGAGGCTTCTGAGTATGTGTACCGCCGAGAAGGCATTGGGCGCGCGACGCGGTCAGCTGGGCCATCAATCGGTATTGTCACAAGCCTCTGTCATAGGTGATAGTGCATGCAACAGTATCTCTGCTATCAGACTGTGTTAGCAGTCGACAACAAGAGCTGTAACTCAACATGCGATAGCGAAGCTGACAGAACGCGCAGCGCTGACAGGTGTGTAGAGATGTGCTAATAGACAGAGGTGCCGATGGTGACGGAAAACACAACAAACAACGGCAATAGCGGGATGTGGCGGGGGCGGCGACAGTGGCGCTGACAACATGTAGCGCGCAGGCGCGTGACAGCAGTGGTGAACACAGCTGCGATAACAGCGGTACCATCAGCTGTGCAGTCACACAGAGTGACGGTGTGTGAAGAGGTAGACAGAAGGGGTAGCCACGGTGGTAGGCAGAGCTGTAGTCGATAACAGCGGTATAACACGCACGTGCTGCCGCGAACAGGGGAGTGCGGTGTGATGACAACTATCGACGATGTGTCATCACCGGCACCCGATGATGTACTCGCCCGCATCGGTCTGACGGGGGTCGGATCGGCCGACGGTGGACCTAGTCCGCTCGACGAGTTCCGTGCGCGCCTCGGCCTCGACTCGCTCGACGTCGTGTACTGGCTGCTGCCGCGGTTGATCGTCACTGTCGCCGCATGGAAGGGCGGGGTCGGTAAAACGGAACTCGCCAAGGAAATCGCCTGGCTGCTCGACGCGATCCTGACCGATCTGGACTGGGACGAAGGTGGTGCGACACGGGCGTGGGGATTCCGCCATGAAACCCGCACCACCGCCCCGCTGCTCGATGCGCTGGAAGCCGACCGCGTTCCCCGCGCCCTGTCAGGTGGCCGGGTCCGCGCCGACCTCATCCCCTCACACCCCGACTTCGCCACCAACCAGCCGCCCGCTGACCGGATGGCCAGCTCATTGGAAAAGTGGTCGCAGTCGTTCGGGCGCGCCCTGGTGGTCGACACACACCCCGGTGGCGTCAGCTCAACACTGGGCGCTGTCGCCGCGGCCCACGTCATCGTCGTGCCGATCAACCTTGAAACCCGGGCACTCAAAGCGGCCGAAGCGATGGCCAAAGAGTTGCAAGGCGGCTACCCATTGCTGTTCATTCCCAACAGAGTTGAAGCGGCACCCGAAGCTGAACTGCGTCAGCTGGAAGAGATCAGCAAGACCTACGACATCCCCGTAGGACCGGCGGTCTACAACCACACCTTCCTCAAACGGCGAAAACTGACGATGGCTGTGTGCGCGCCTGGGCGATCAGGCATCCCCGCGCGATCGGCCGCATTCGTCTCCGAAATGCAGGCGGTGACCCGAAGCATCCTCGAGGTCGCTGTTCGTCACGCACTGAAGCAGGAGGAGCTGCCGTGAGCAATGGAATTGAAGGCCTTCGCGCTGGCCGTCGCAATCGCGCTACCCGCAGCGTTCCGCCGCCCCGGCATCCAGCGGCACCCGATACGACCAAGACTCAAGCGGCTGCGGAACAGCCGCCGGCGCCTACGCCGGCATCCCACCTCAGTGTGGCTCCCGAGCCGGCGCCTGAGCCGCCACGTCAGCCGCAGCAGTCTGCCCCTGCACCGGAGCCGCCGGCGCCAAGTGAGTCCGACCAGCACAGTGACACCACACCCCAGGGGACTGACCAGGGCGTCGCCAGTAAGCCAGACCCTGGGGAGTCCGAGTTCACACCCGATGAGACCAGCCGCAAGGCCGGCAAGTCAGACCGCAGCAGTGAGAAGGACACCGTCGGGAAGGTGGATCTGCCCGACCTTTCCATCGACTGGGCCGACGCGCTGATGCACGTGCCGATGCCGACACGCGTCAGCGTGGCCAACTCCGTAGGCCAACGGTTCAAGGCCGTCGCCGACCAGGCTGGCCAGCCTCCGCAAACAGAACTGATCCTGGAGGCGGTGAACGAGCATCTGGCCCGGTTGCCGCAGCTGGTGCTGGAACGCCGTCCCGAGGAACGGCCGCAGACCGCCGGATTCTTCCTCCGACGCGCCGCCGTGCAGAAACAGGAACCGTGGGTCGCGATCTATATGCGTCCGCTGGCCGGCGAGGTGGAGGCCCTGGGCCGCATCGTCGACTGGGTGTCCCGTGAGATCACCGAAGGTCACCCGGGTCGGAAGAAGACCACCAGGTCCGAAGTCGTCACGGCGGCTCTTGCTGCGAGTTATCCAGAGAACGCCAGCTCGCCCGGCTGACGAGGGGACTCCGCCACAGCAGAGGTGACAGCACTTGCAACAACAGCACTGACAGATGCTGCGATAACGCCTGCAACAGGCATGTGAGGCGCAGTGGAGCATTCTGCGGCGGCGCCCGACACGCGCTAGGCGGGTGTTCCGTTGAGCGGGCAATCTGCCGGACCTACGATGGTGGGCATGGCCGGTCAAAACAGCGATCCCTCCGGCACAATTCCCGAGCACGAGGACCGCCTCGTGGCCCGGAACGCCAAGAGCAGCGCGGCCGACCGCGAACTTGAGGACATCATCTCCGGCGCCTACGAAAACGCCGTGAACAGCAAGGCTCGGTTGACCCGAATTTCGGAAGAAATTGAGCAGCGCGCAGCTGCTCAAGAGTCGTTGCCAGAAGACTCGCCGATGGTTGGACGCGAGCTTCATCAATTCCTGCTCGCTAAGCAACGAGAAATCGCAAAAATCGTCTCGGACGCCGCCACCGATGCCACCACCCGGCGCGATCGGCTACGTCAACTGAACTTCGACGATTCAGCACCTCCGCAGGCCTAAAACGGCACGTCACTACATAACTCCCCATAAGCCCACGTGAGATCAAAGGGTGAGTGGTGGAGCCCTCTACGCCTCGGTACAGTGACGCCTCATGGAGGGCTCAGCATTGCAACAGCACCTGGACCAGGTACGCGCCGACGTGCGACAGGCTTTGAAGCTTTTCGGCGCTTCGCCGATAGCCCCGCCTAAGAACATTGCGCCCGACGAATCGGTCGTCAAGAAATTCTTTCAGTAATCGGCCAGAAGAATCGGTGACGACAAAGGCGATCAAGAATGGCAACCGTCGAAGAACTCAACAAAGCCCTCTCACACATTAATGTGCAGACGGGAAATCCGAACGCGTGGCGGGACGGCTTGTCGTTTCCTGATCAGCGGCGAATCGCCGAGTGGCGCGACTCCCATGGCGGCGAGGTGCCCGACACACTGATCGGCGCCCTGCGCAATCAGCACCCGAACTTGTTCACCAACACCGGCGCGCTGACGTTTCCTGCGCAGGGGCCGACGCCGCCGGCCGCCCCTCCAACCGCGCCGCCTCCCGATCCGACCCCACCTCCGGGGCCCGCGGCGAACCCGCCGGCCCCGCACGCCAACGGCCCGACCACCACTGACCCGAGCTTGGACAGCCCGAAACAACCGAACGGAGCACCCACGCCACCACAGCCACCACCCCCGTCGTCCGACAACGAGGCCCCCCAAGAGGGCAAGGCTGCAGAGGCCATCAAGAAACTGGAATCGGCTCTCAAGGACCAGAATTCAACTGTCGCTTCGGCCGATCGCAGCCTGGCGGCCGCGGTGCTGTCGGCGCATTCGACGAGCATCGAGGGCAAGGCGAAACTTGCCACGCTGCAACAGTCGATCGAGGACGCGGTCAACCGTCAAACGGCACTGGACACCCCGATGGGTGCACGCGAATTTCAGAAGTTCCTACTGTCCAAGCAGAAAGAGATCATCGAAGTAGTCGCTACAGCCGACTTGGACGACAAGTCCAAGGCGCAGATCCTCGCGGGTCTGACCTACCTGAACGCTGCGCCGAATCCCGATGACAAGTCGAACTCGGATGGAAGCAAGACCGACGGCGGCACCGGCGACAAGGGCAACAGCGGAGAGGGCGGCTCGGGCGCCGGTGGAGGCGCTGGCGGCGACGCCGGAGCTGGAGGCGGCGATCCCGGGGGCGCTGGCAGTCTCGACGCTGACGGCGGCGATCCGCTCGCTGATCTGCTCGGCGGCGATCCCGGCATGCTCGGGGGCGACCCGGGTCTCCTCAACGGCGGTGCCGGTCAGATGCCGCAAATCCCGATGCCGCAGATGCCCAGCCTGGGCGGCGGCGGTGGGGGACTCCCAGGTCTCCTGGGTGGCGGCGGTCCTGGGGGCGGCCTCGGCGACCTGCTCAAGCCGAAAGACTCCTCCGGCGATTCCGACAAGCTCGATCCGCTGTTGGATCCGCTGCTGGGCGACGACCCAGGCGCAGGGGACAAGCCCGAACAGCCCAACCTGCTTGACCCGAAGGGCGAGGACAAGCCCGGCGACAAGCCGGGGGAGGAGAACAAGAATCAGGAGCCCGTTCCGGGTGCGCCGGTACCGGCGCCGCTGGCCCCACCTGTGCCGCCCGGAGCTGGCCCGACCCAAGTCCAGTTGCCCAACGGCCAGACCGTCACCGCGCCGAACCCGCAGATGGCCGAGGTCACCAAGGCCATCGCTGGCGGCCAGCCGATCGGCGAGTCGTTCCGCCAGCATGCTGGCGTGAACATCGCACCTCCTGGGGCAGCGGTACCCAATCCGCTGGATCCCTCGCAGCTGCGTCTGGGCGCTGTCGGTCAGTTCACCGACCACCAGGTCTATGCGCTGAGCAAGGATCTGGCCGTCATCAACGGCCAAATACGACCGATCTCCGAAGCCGCGGGCCCGGGGTTCCTCGGCTGGATGGCGCCGCCAGATCTGCCGACGGCACCCCTGGCGCCGGCCACAACCACGCAGGCACCGGTTGCGCCGGCAGCGGCACCCGGTGAGCCAACACCCGTTCCCGCTGCGCCGGCCGTGGCCCACAGCGCGCCATCGGCTACCCCCAACACACTGCTTACGCCAACCTCGAAATAGGAGCGCACGATGACCAATCCGAACATCCACATCACGCCCGAGGTTCTGCAGTCCGCGGCGACCGGGCACGACGAGGCGGCCACCTACCTGCGTGGGGTTCCCAACAGCAACGCCGAGATCCAGGCCACGCTGGACTCCCTGGGGCCGGTGTTCGCCGAGCTGCGCGAGGAAGGCCGCCTCAAACTCGACGAGAGGCAGCGCAGCTACCACGCCCAGGCCGACGAGCACGAGCGCACCGCCACCAACTTGTATGAGGCGCACAGCCGCTGGGATACCCACGAGCAGGACGCTGCTCAACGGTTCCGTGAGGTGGCCGACAACGCATGAACGAACAACCAGATCCAGCCTTTGACACCGTTCACCCCAGCGGCGCCATAATGTTCCGCTCCAGCCGGGGCGGCTGCCTGAATAGCGTGACGCTGACCGAACAGGCCATGGCCTCCGATGCGAGCAGCCTCGCCGAGGGAATCCTGCGGACAGCGTCGGTGTCATTCCTGCGTGCGGCGATGGAAATACGCGCAGAAGTAGTTGCTGCACAGCCTGACGAAGGGGCGCAGGACTTGCCGACTCAGGTCGATCTCGACAACGCTATCGAGCAACTCAACTCCCACGTCCTTCCGTACCGGCACGACTGAAAGGCATTGAAAGTGCAGAACTGGTAAGTGAATACACGCCTCGCGGGAATGCGCTAGGCTTCTGGACCAGGGGCAGACCGCCAAAATTCCCCCCTTGACCGCGGTCTGCCCCTTCTGCATGTCTGCACCGGCGTGAAATCTTTGCTGAAAAATTTTGTCACACCCCCGGCCTATCATGCGCTATCATGGTTATGTAAATAGGGACACGAACTGAGGTTCCCGTCCACGAAAGGCTCAAGACCGTGGTGCACACCCTCGTAGCGACAGCCGACCAGATCGCAGACCGCGCACACGCCCACCAGCGCGACAAGGCCGGCCAGCCCTACATCGGACACCTACGCAGAGTGGGCTCCTACGTCGACCAGACCAACCCTGACGCCGTCGCCGCGGCGCTGCTGCACGACTACCTCGAAGACCGCGCCGGCACCGCCGCCGATCTGATCGACGCCGGCATCCCACAACGCGTCATCGCAGTCGTCGAAGCCCTGGACCGGACCAACAAACCGGCCGAGGAGTACTACGCACAGATCCGGCAGCACCCCGTCGCACTGGAAGTGAAGCTCGCCGACCTGGCCGACAACACCGACCCCGACCGTCTGGCGCAACTGCCGGCCGCCACTGTCGACAAGCTCATCGCCAAGTACGAGGCGGCCTACAAGCAGCTCGGAGTCGACTTCAACGACGGGCAACTGCGACGCGACCGTGTGCCGCGGTAAGAACGACCCAGGAGGACCGAGACGATGCGATCGGCACCTCAAAGAACTCACCGCCGAGCACTTGCTGCCCGAACGGCGCGACGACACCCCCGAACTCAGGTGGGCGGGGGAGGAGCCGGCCGACATCTACAAGAAGTTTCCGAAGCAAGTCGCCAACGCCGCGCTCACCGCACTGCTGAATGCGTGCGAGCACGAAAAGACCATGACGACACAGCTTCTCGCGGCGATTGGCACCAAGGCGGCCATGCCCTGGCTGGAGGAACGCCTGAAATCTCCCTCGTCGCTGGCCCGCAAGATCGCTACAAAGGCCATCGAACGCATGATGAGCCCGAAAGAGGCGGCCGACAGCCTCGACGACATCCTGCGCTACACCGTCACCACCAAACGACTCGCCGACCTGGTGCCCACGATGACCGCCGCAATCGACACACTGACGGCACAAGGCTGGTCGGTACACGGCGCCGAGCATTCGTTCGTCCGGAGCAACCCCTACAAGGGCATCCACCTGGTGCTCGTCGGCCCCGACGGACACCGCTGCGAAGTGCAATTCCACACCGAATCGGCACTGGGGATCAAAAACGATGGCCACGCCGACTACGAGACCTACCGCGACATCGACCAACCCGTCGAGATCCGCAAAGCAGCGTTCAACCGATCAGCCGCACTGTGGGACAACGTCCCCACGCCCACCGGCCTGCTGAACGTGCGCAGCCTCGCCGGCGTGACGATGATCGTCAAGAAATACACGTTCACCCCAACCCAACGACCCAGGGAGGAACAATGAGCGCTCTCTACCTGGTCAAAGACGGCGACCGCACCGTCGTCCTGGCCGCAGAACGGGACGGCAAGCTCTACGGCTACGTACCCAACGTCGAGGCCTTCGTCTACAACAAACCCATGTCGGTCGACTTCCTGATCGATCAGAACATGACCTACGAACCACAAACCGCCGAGCAGGCCGCCGCCATCATCAAGGCCGGCGACGTCGGCAAGATCAACGGTCGAACCAACAAGTTCCTGCTCGACCACATGAAAGCCGAGACCAACCGGATGACCCCGGCCGAGGTGATCGGCGCGAACACCCTGGCCGATCCCGACGAAGCGACCGCGGCCGACATCGCCCACGCCCGGGCCGCCGTGCTGCAGAAAACCCCGGTCGGGGCGTGGATCGTCTACAAGACCTACCCGGTCGGGACGAAACGGCAGGTGGCGCTGCAGCTAGCCAGCCACCTACGCCAAGGGCGCATCCGGGCCTTCCGCGACATCGCCCTGCAGTCCAAGGTCGTGGCCAGCACCGAGGGCCACCAGGTGGTCAAAGTCGCACGCGTCGCCGCCGAGAAGTCCGCGAAGAAGAAGCCGATCAAGGTCAGCAGCAGCGGAACCCGCCGAACAACACTGCGATCACAGAAAAGCAAGCGGCAGAAATAGCCATCAGCGCCATGTCAGTGGGTGCGGCGATAATCAACGAAAGAGCAAGGGAAAGAGGCGAAACGGTGACGACCACACTCACAACCAGTCCCGCCCAGCTCGCACTGGATACCGCGACGTTCGTCATCGTCGATCTCGAAACCTGCGGCGAAGATCCCACCCGCGACGCCATCACCGAAATCGGGGCAGTGCGCTACCGCGCCAGCAGCATCGTCGACGAGATGTCCACCATGGTCGACCCACAACAACCCATACCCCCCGAGATCGTGAAACTCACCGGCATCACCCAAGACATGGTCACCGGCGCCGTCACGATCAGCGACGCGCTTCCCGCCTTCCTGGAGTTCGCACACGGCGCCGTCCTCGTCGCACACAACGCAGAATTCGACCTCGGCTTCCTGACCGCGGCCGCAGCCGCACACCGCATCACCTGGCCCACCCTCACGTCCATCTGCACAGTGCGCCTTGCGCGCAAACTGTTCAGCCGCGACGAAGCGCCAACGGTCGCCTTGCGCGCCCTGGCCGAACTGCTCGGCGCCACCAACCTGCCGACCCACCGCGCACTCGACGATGCACGCGCCACCGCCGAAGTACTCCACGAACTGATCGACCGCGCCCGTGCCCACGGCATCACCACCCCAGGCGAACTCAGCGACTTCGCGCAGCTCGCCGACGCCGCATAACTCGCTGCAACGCAATATCCGGTCACCCGGGCCGAGTTTCGTCACGTGATCGCCGATGAGCGCCGGGCGCATCACCGCCAACCGTTAGGTCAGTCGTGATGACTTCCGGAGGCACCCATAGCTGCATGGTCACCGCCGACCGCCCATTGGCACTCCCCGCCGGCACAAGCACCACCGCCAACCACCCGCCGCACGCCCGCCGCACCCACGCAACCTGGCGAGCTTCCATCCACGGCTCCAACCGCAACCCGCCCGCCTTGATGGCCATCGGGATCTCGTCTTGCCGCCGACCAGAAGGCGGCAGCACCCGGCCCATCTCGACACGCACCTGCCGATCAACCCGGAACAACGTCGGATAGTCCGGGGACTCCTCCCATCCGGCGAACAGATCGAACACCCGTTCGAGTCTAGACCGTGCGCATCGCGCCGTCAGTGGGACCGGCTGAGAGCTCACCAGCGGGGCAACCACCGCGATCGAGCTGCGCCACGAATGCGTCAGCTACGGCCACCGCCACCACGCGGCGGCCGCCCGGAGCAGCCGCAGGGCCCAGGCCATTCGATGCCCACCCGAGCCGCGCAGACATGAAAGCACTTGGTGCAGAGCGTAAATCGCGGCGAAACGAGGAAAATTGAACCGGGATACACTCGCCACACAGTGTGACCAAGCAGCGCGACTCCTGACAGGCACACCCCCTCGGAGTCGCACGCCAGCCAACCGGGCAAGGACGATCGGCCATGAGACGCAAACACAAAAGATCACTGATCACGATCGGCGCCGGCGCCCTGGCCGCGCTCGCCCTCACCCTCGGAGCCCACGACAAATTGCCCACCCTGGCCACCGCGCCCGGCGGTGTGCAGGCCGCGCCGGCGGCGCCAGCTGCCAGTTCCACCGAGATTGCCGACCTGCTCGACGCCACACCCATTGCCGAGATCGGACGGGTCGACGGATACGACCGCAGCTGCAATAAGGGGCACGGCTGCGTGTACGGGCCGGCGTGGAACGACCCCCAAGACCACTCGGGGTGCGACACAAGATCCAGAATTCTGCGCGCCCAGCCACATGATGTCGAGTACAAACCGGGCACCCGCAACTGCAAGGTAATCGCCGGATGGACGACCGACCCGTACACCGGAAGTCGGATCACCTTGAAGCAGACGTCTATCGATCACATTGTTCCGCTGTCATTTTCATGGAATGCCGGTGCGTGGCAATGGCCGCTAGAGCAGCGCGTGGCTTTCGCCAACGACCCCGAAAACCTGCTGGCTGTCTCCGCGTCCAGCAACTCCTCAAAGCAGGATTCAAGCCTGTCGGAATGGCTTCCCGACACCCAGCGATGCACATACGTTGCCCGCTTCCTTCGCGTGACCGCCAAGTACCACCTGCCGATCAGCCCCGCCGATCGCGCCACGGCAGTATCGACATGCCCGCCCGGCGCCGCCTGAGCCCGCTCACACACCATCACCGCAGCCGAGGTCGACCCACAGCAGGGAAAGCTCCCAGCGCACCAGGTCGATCGCTGCCACCACCCGAGGGTCATCTGGATCCAACCCCTGCGCGCGCAGCTCGGCGCGTTCCTCAGCGTCCATGTCCGATTGGACGCACGCGGGCCACATCCGGTTCCAAGACGAGCCGATCGAGCAGGGTGGTCTGAGGAAATCCGCTGGTAGATACCGATTTCTGGGTGAAACGGGAAAATCTAGACCGGGATAAACTCGGCACACAACGTGCAATTATTCGAGGGGCAAAGGATGACCATCACCGCGACAGCTCCACTGACCGAGCTCGACGTCATGCGTGAATCGGGACTGCCTGGGCCCCTCGTCCGAGACCTGCTCCCACGACTGAAATCCGATACGGCGTATCACACCAGCGCCGCTGTCTACAGTGCCGAGAGCGTCGACCGGGCCTGCATCGCCCGGGACATGATCGCCGCCGGCATCCGGTACGACCTCGTGCGATTCTGCGCCAAAGAACCGATCTCCGGTGACGAACTCGCCGACATGCGTACACGGTGGGCACAAGTCCGCGCCAGGTTCCCCCAACAGTCCACCGGACCGCAGCCAGCAGCCACAATTCGTGAACGGCTCAACACCCGACTGTCGCTGGCCGCCTCCGCGGCCGCACTGCTCATCATCGAACTCGGCATGTCCATCGGCTACGTCGTCGGCAGCTGACAAAAGAAAGGCCAGACACTCGCAATGCCCGAAAACCGGCCCTACACTTTCGAACTCGCTGCAATCGTGCTCACCGCGCAACGAAGCGGCGAAGACGTGACCGACCTGTATGACACCGCCCAACGCAACGGAGTCGACACCGGCCAGCTGCAACGCGCAGCGCAGATCCTCGACCAACTCGACGCCGCCGGCGAAGACATCGACGAGTGGATCCGCCGCGAATACCTCCTCGACGGCTGGCTGCGCGGCTACATCCCTATTGGCCAGGCCGATGTCCCCCTCAGCATCGCAACTCAAATGGCAGAGGCCCACTACGCCGGAGCGTGATGTCAGACGTTGGTGCTAAACAACTCTCATCGCAATGTCCGTCGATAATCGGGGGAGACCATGGAACCAACTGTTGAGGTCACCAGATACCAGGTGTCCTGCCTGCCGGCGGTCCATCCAGACGCCCACCACTTCTCGCTGAGTGTCGAACGGCGCAGCACCAACCCGGACAGCTGGTGCGTCACCGACGGCGCATACTGCTACGACCTGAACGGCAACGCCGAATACGAGGCCAATCCGTCAAGCCGCACCGACAAATTCAAGCGCAATTTCCGCCACAGCCTCGACGAGGCCCTGCAGCTGGCCAAACGAATCGCACCGACAATGACCATCAACGGATTGACCCCCGCGAAGGTTCTAGCCAGGTCGTCCTGACGGGCGCCGACAGGTTCACTGCTCAACGATCGTGACATCCGCCCACGGACCGCGCAGAGTGGCCGCGCGCTCAAGCCGTCCGTCACGAGCGAGGACCGCCAGGATCACGAGATCACCACGGCGGTTGCGCGCCAGGAGCATTCCGGTCCCATCTGGTAGCAGCTCGGGCAGGTCGTCAGCATCGTCGATCGTGTAACGCACTCCGCGGTAGATCAACTTTTGGCCGGCGAACCGGGCGGCTGACAGCTCATTCATCATCGTCACCGTCCCCTCCAACGCTGCGAAGAAACTGCTGCCAGCTCAGCGCCGGCGGTGCTCCCGGCTCAGGGCAGGACGGTGCGCCGGCATCGAGCCACAGCTGGTGCTCGCGATCCCACTTATGCGGCTTGTCCCAGTACTCGTCCTCGTCGTAGGGCATGACCTCGGCATCCCGCAACACGACCGCGAAATCAAACACCGGCCTGCTGAAATCACTCCATCGCCCCGGCCCGGGCCCTGTCTGGTCGATCATCGCGGCATCTCCTGCGGCTTGTATTGTCCTGTACACAAACCACTTTCACCGCTGAGGCGCCAGTGATCAACAATCGTCACTGATAAGGGGGCTTATCAGTGCGCCTGTACACGCGGTGGCTGTCGACGGGACCGAGACCGTAAACGCCGGGCCCGGCAAGGCAACGCAACTCGACGAAACGCGGCAACCGAGTTTCGACCTACAGTGCACCGCATGAGCCACACAGGCAGTACCGACAATCGGGCGCAGTCGATGAACTCCACCGTGGCGAAAGCTATCGCCCTGGGCGCGGAGCACGGCCGTGACGTGCGGGCCTGGGGAGGCGACGCGGTCCTGCTCGACGGCTCGCCCATGAGTGCTCACCACGCGATCGGCCGAATGATCAGCGCAGAGCGAAACGCCGCGCAGATTGAGCCCACGACGCCTGTACACGGGCATGAACACCATCCCATCCAGGCAGCGGCCGCCGGGCTGCGACGTGGGCGATGAGCGTGTCATACGGCGCGGCTAGGTTGACCCACATGACCAGCAACCCAGAGCGTGACTGGTGGATCAAAAAGACCTGCCAGGTATACGCCCGCCTGGGAAGCGACGCCGACGCACAGATCATCTACCTGCCGCGCGGCGCAAAAGACGAACCGGCACCCTTCGATCCGAGCGGCCGAACATACAGACAGGTGACCAAAGCCGGCGAGTTGTGGTGTCCAGTACCGGGATGTGAACCCTTCGGCACCATCAGTCAAGGGGCGGCACGACGAGCACATTTCGTCCACGAGAAGCAGCCCGATCCAGAAATACACCGAGGCGGACCCGAATCCATCTGGCACCAGCAGGCCAAGCTCGCAATCCATGACTGGCTGGCTGGCATGCACCCTCCCGTGCTCGAACTCGAATACCAGCACCTGCCACGTCTGCGCGATGGGCGACAACGGAAACCCGACGTCTACGTCGAGTTTGAAAACGGGGCCCGGGTCGCATTTGAGTGCCAACAGCAGTCGATGGCCGGCACTGATCCGGCCGACTACCGCGCACAGTGGCAGAACCGGGTCGACGACTACCGCGAACTGAGAGATGCCATCGGCCTGGGGGTGGTGTGGCTCGTTTCGCCCTGGGCAACAACAGCCAATACCAAGTACATCGATAACGGCGCCTGGCAAGTGGAAGTGTTCGGCAGCTACGCCGCATCAATGATCAATGCCGGCGAAACCGTCTACTGGATTGACCCAACATTCAGCCAGATCGGCACACTCGTGCAGCGCATCTCAAGCAAGCGCGAGCCCGACCTGCCACGCGGCTACCTCCAGCGCACCACCACGGTTGTCGATGGCCAATGGTCCTGGCTCCACTCCGACGACATCGTCAAGTGCGAAATCGACCCGATCACCGGGGTGGTCACAACACCAACAGATTCGAAAGTCCAAGACGACCAAGCGATCGCCGACCTACACGCCCGCCTGAGGGCTGATCGTGAGAGAGCGCGGATCGAGCAAGAAGAACAGCGCAGAGCCGAGGCGCAGGCTAGACAACGAGCCATCGATGAGGAGCGTGAACGCTCCCGCCAGGAGCGAGAGAAGGTCATTGCCGAGCAGCGCCGGCAGCAGGCTGAAAACGCAGAACGCGCACGCAAGATCGCCGAGGTTCGCGAGCAAGAGCGACAGCGCCAACTGGATCGATGGATCAGTTGGGGTATCGGAGCAGCGGCAGGGCTAATACTGCTCATCGTGTTCATAACTGTTGTCGTCTGACCAGGCGGACCGGCCACCACTGCCAACGTAGGATATAATCCACACTGTGATGGACCTCGACGCCCGCCTAACCGCGGTGGGCGCGCGCATCCGTGCCGCCCGGCAAGACCGCGAAGTGACTCAGACAGCATTGGCCAAAGCTATTGGCATGCAACGGCCTGACCTATCGACAATCGAATCCGGACGACAGAACGTCACACTGAGCACCCTGTATCGCATCGCTGACCATCTCGGCGTGCCCGCAGGCTCGCTCCTGCCTGACTGAACACCACGTAGACCGGGAACGGCTGCCAGGCGGCCGGCGCTATCAGACGCTATCGCGATCACGAATAAGGGACATCGCCCCTGCCGAGACCGCTACCGGTCGGCGCCCAGCGGATAGTCCCGCGGCTGGATCTCGGAAGCGTCGAGCCAGTGGGTGAATTCCCTCAGCACCGTGTCGCGGTAGACCACCTGCAGCTTGCCGTCGAGCATCTTGGTGCGAATCCCAGTGTCAGGCGGCAGATAGCGGCTTCCGGCGATCAACTCGGTGACGCCGTCGTCCCGGACGATTCTGACGCCGCCCCGCTCGGCGTCGAGGTTCTCCCGGAAATAGCTCTCACTGACCTCGAACTCGCTCGATGAACGGACCTGGTCGGCAACAAAGAACTTCACCATGGTTGTGCACTCCTGTTTCACGTGGCCGCCGACTGCGACCGCTGGTGTGCCACACCGTAGAGGGAAGGGGTGTACGCACGCGTTGACCGGGAGCTTCTCGACGTCCACGTGCAGACTGATCACGCGATCTTGCCGCTCCGGTCCGGGTCGGTTACCCATTGGGCGGTACGGCTCATGGCATGGATAACGTCCTCGGGCACGAAGCGTCCGCCAGCTGCCGCCCGGGCGCGGTTACGGCGCAGGCACTCGCTCAGTGGGGTGCCGATCGTGATCACCGCGCAGGGCACGCCGTGGTTGTCGGCCAACTGCATCCACTGGTCCACGTACACCTGCCGGCGATTGGTGTTGTCGACCATGACCGATTTCCGCTGCCGAAGCGCGAGGTCGGCCAGGCGGAACTCGACGCCGGTGACGAGATCCTCCTGGATGCGGCTCAGGTCGCTGTATTGGCGGTAGAGATGAAACCGGATCCGGTCGCGGTTGACGACAACGCGCCGCTTCGGATCGCCCGCAAGCCACTGCTCAGCGTGTGCGCTTTTGCCTGAGCCGGGGAGGCCCTGAAGAACTGAAATGGCGAAGTCCTGTGTGATGTTGGACATTTCGCACCTCCTCGGTGTCGGGTTAGGGTTCCCATCGACCACCTCTGTAGGTTTTAGCCTACAGTAAGGGTAGGTTAAAAGCTACATCTAAATCACGGCGATCTACAGTGCTCATCCACGGACCTTTGAGTGAAACGCGAAACCCAACTCCCGCCGTGTATTCCGACCATGACCGCACACATCGACCCCGATGTCTGCACAGACTGCGCCGGCAGCGGAACGATCGAACACCCCGCCTGGACGGCATGGTGGAAAGCCCACGACGAAGCACGAGCCGCGTGGGAACACACGCACCCGGGCCAACTCTGGCTCGACAGCATCCGCTACGCCGAGCTCGACGCTCAATGCCCAGACAACGACGTACCAGAGGAACGCCGTTGTCCCACATGCGAAGGCGACGGCGACGTCGACCACGTCATCGACCTCGCCGCCATGATTTACGACGAACTCGGCGCCGACCCCAGACCCATCGAAACACTCGTCACCTACATCCGCGGCCAGAGGCTCGAAGACCTACGCGACAAGTTCACCACCATCGCCACCCAAGCCGCTCGGGCCGCCCACATCGTCACCGAACAGCTGGAGCTCACCACGGCAGGCCAACAACGCCCACCGAGCTCGCACCACGACCACGGAGCGACCGGTGCCCAGCGATAGCGGACAACCAGCACTCGAACTCTGGCCACGCGACCACGACCTACCACCGCGCTGGGACGGCCTGCCCGTCGAATGGAGCAAATGGGATGACACCGCCGGCAGGTTCATCTGCCCGCCGCCGCGCCGGCCCGAACGCTGCGAGGCCTGCCGCAGCACCCAGCCGCCCCTGATCAACCTCGGCCGAGTGTGGACCGACCCTGCCACCGCACCACCAGCGATCGGACGCGCACGACTGGACAAGGGCCGCCACATGGTCGGCACCATCACCGCATTCCGCTGCCCAGACTGGGCTTGACCCCGTTTGGTGGACACGGGGTCAGGCGGCTTGTGCCGTCTGATTGATCCGGTCCTCGAAATCGACCGGGCTGATCATGCCGAGTGCACTGTGGCGTCGGCGCCGGTTGTAGACCCGTTCGATCCAGTCACCGACGGCGAGCCTAGCGGCCGCTTTGGTGGGCCACAAGTACCGGTCATAGAACTCGACTTTCAGTGTGGCCCAGAAAGTTTCAGCAGCCGCGTTATCCCAGCACACCCCGGTACGACCCACCGAACGCAACAAATCATGATCGCGGGCGAACCGCGCCAGCTGCTGCGAGGTGTACTGGCATCCCCGATCAGCATGAAAGATCACCTTGCGCGCCAACTCGCCGCGCAACGCGATCGCCATCGACAACGCCGACTCCACGACGTCGGTGTGCAGCGTGTCGGCAATTGCCCAGCCGATCACCCGACGGCTGTGCCCGTCACGCACCGCCGCCAGATACAGCCAGCCTTCCCCGGTCCGCAGATAGGTGATATCGCTGGTCCACACCCGGTTGAGCACACCGGTGTCGAAACGGCGCTTGACCAGGTCCGGGATTGCTTCTGCCTCCGGATCGGCCACCGTGGTTGGCGGGGCGAAGGTGCGAGGGCTGATCCCGTACAGCCCTTGGCGGCGCAGTGATGCTGCCACCGTCTTGCGCGAGATGGTCCAGCCGTCGTCGCGGAGATCGGCCAGGATGCGCGGTGCCCCATTCACTTTGTCCGAATCGGCATGAAACCCCGAGACCGCAGTGTCGAGCCGCTCACGGCGCTGCTGAGCGGCACTGGGCCCCCCAGCCTGGGCTGCGCGCCACTTGTAGAACCCCGACCGCGACACCGCCAATAGCCGGCACATCCGCACGATGGTGAAGTTGGCCTTCTCCGTCTCGATGACCCGGTAGGCGTCTACCGGTTCTGTTCGGAGGCGAAGAAGGCCGCCGCTGTTTTTAAAAGCTCCAACGATCCAAACGCAATTCAGCGTTCTCTTTGCGCAGCCGCTCCAACTCGGTGCGCTCATCAGCATCGAACACTCCAGCAGTATCGCCGCTCGCTTCACGGGCCTGGCGCACCCACCGACCCAGCAGCTGCTCACCAAGGTTCATCTCGGCGGCCACATGCGCAATCGGCCGTCCAGTTTCAATCACCAGGCGGGCAGCCTGCTCCCGAAACTCCGGGGTGTACTTCTTACGCTTGCCCGACATACGGACATCCTTCCCGCGGGACCAGCAGTCCCACCAGTCAGGTGTCCACCATCAGGGGTCAACCCCAACCGTGCATTGACCGCGCTCGCTGAAATTCCCCACTGACGCTCATCGAAAATCCCCACCCGTGTGGCTCCGCCGAGAAGGGCGGGCCTCCTTCGATGCTGCTGGTGTCTGACGCCAGTAGCTCCAGTCGAAGGAGGCCCGCTTTCTCATGCTCACATGGGAGGACGACATGGAAGTACACGCCCTACGAAAACGCGGTTGGACGATCTCTGCGATCGCCCGCCACACCGGCTTCGACCGCAAAACGGTCCGCAAGTATCTGGCCGGCGACGCCGAGCCCGGGGTGCGGGCCCGGCCCGGCCCTGATCCGTTCGACCCGTTCGTCGACTACGTCACCGCGAGGTTGGCCGAGGACCCGCATCTGTGGGCCCGCACCCTCTACGACGAACTCGAAGACTTGGGTTTCGGACTGTCGTATCAGAGCCTGACCCGCAACATCCGCACCCGTAGTTTGCGCCCGGACTGCCAAGCCTGCCGGACCGCCACCGACCGGCCCAACGCAATCATCGCGCATCCACCGGGTGAGGAAACCCAATGGGACTGGCTGGAATTGCCTGATCCACCCGAATCCTGGGATTGGGGCAAGAAAGCCTTCCTGCTGGTCGGCTCGCTCGCCCATTCCGGCAAGTGGCGGGCGGTGCTCTCACCGTCGATGGATCAACCGCACCTGGTTGCCGCCATCGATCGGATCGTGCGTGGTCTGGGCGGGCTGACCCGGGTGTGGCGGTTCGACCGGATGGCCACGGTCTGCGATCCCGGCTCGGGCCGGGTGACGGCCTCGTTCGCCGGGGTCGCCAAGCACTACGGGGTCTCGGTGGCGATCTGCCCGCCGCGGCGTGGGAACCGCAAAGGTGTCGTGGAAAAAGTCAACCACACTGCCGCGCAACGCTGGTGGCGCACCCTGGCCGACGACATGACCGTCGAGGCGGCCCAAGCCAGCGTGGACCGCTTCGCCAACGTTCGTGGTGACACCCGGATCCGGGCCACCGCCGACGGACGGTCTTCGGTGGCCGTGGTCGCCAAGGCCGAACCCCTGTCGCCGGTGCCGGCGACGCCGTATCCGGTGATCGTGTCCGAGTCCCGGACCGCCTCGAGGCAGGCGTTGGTGTCCTACCGCGGCAACCGGTACTCGGTGCCACCGGAGCTGGCTGCCGCGCAGGTCACGGTGAGCCACCCCGTCGGTGGTGAGTTCTGCGATATCGCCACCACGAGCGGGATCGTGATCGCGCGGCACCGGATGGCCGCTGACGGGTTGGGGGTGATGGTCCGCGACAGCGGCCACGTGATTGCCCTGGACACCGCGGCAATGGCCACCGCGGCCACCGGCCGCCCACACCGCCGCAAGGAACGCATCCCACCCGGGCCGGCCGCCAAAACCGCTGCCGCACAACTCGTTCAACTCCGCGATACCGACGCTGGTATCGCCGAATCAGCAATGCCACCAACCGATTCCACTGTCATCGACATGTCCGTCTACGAGCGGGCCGCCCAATTAAGGACCCTGCAATGACCCCCACCGCCCGCACCCCGAAGACCACCACCGACACGCAGACACCCTCGGCTGCGGCGAGCCGCTATCAGCAGCTGCGTTCGCATCTGGCCGAGCTCAAACTCAGCGCTGCCGCCGAAGCGCTGCCGTCGGTGTTGGATCAGGCGACCGCCGAGGGGCTGTCACTGACAGTGGCCCTGGAACGACTGCTGGCCGTCGAGGTCGATGCCTCCACCGCCCGCCGACTGGCTGGCCGGTTACGGTTCGCCAGCCTGCCCACCCCCGCGACGCTGGCCGACTTCGATGTCGATGCCGCCGCCGGTGTCGACCGCGCTCTGATCGACGAACTAGGCACCTGCCGCTATCTGGAGTCAGCGACCAACGTTCTGCTCATCGGGCGGCCCGGGACAGGAAAGACGCACTTGTCAGTCGGCTTAGCACGCGCGGCAGCCCATGCCGGGTATCGCACCTACTTCACCACCGCCGCCGATCTAGCGGCCCGCTGTCACCGTGCGGCCATCGAGGGACGCTGGGCCACCACCATGCGGTTCTACGCCGGACCGACA
Source organism: Mycobacterium sp. NPDC003449 (assembly GCF_053588415.1). Taxonomy (NCBI): domain Bacteria; kingdom Bacillati; phylum Actinomycetota; class Actinomycetes; order Mycobacteriales; family Mycobacteriaceae; genus Mycobacterium; species Mycobacterium sp. NPDC003449. The sequence continues at coordinate 11,676 of NZ_JBSFPX010000035.1, read as the reverse complement.
CTGCTGGTGATTGACGAACTGGGCTACCTGCCACTGCCCGCAGGAGCCGCCTCGGCATTGTTCCAGGTTGTGTCCCAACGCTATCTAAAGACCAGCATCGTCATCACCACCAACCGCGGGGTGGGCGCCTGGGGCGAAATCCTCGGCGACACCACCGTCGCCGCCGCCATGCTCGACCGCCTCCTACACCGGTCAGTGGTCATCAACCTCGACGGCGAGTCCTACCGCCTACGCGACCACCACGCCGCCGCCGACACCCTCCGACGAGCCGCCACAGGAACCCGCCAACCACTACACTGACCGACGCTCACAGGTGAGGAATTTCAACGAGCACCCCTGGGGATTTTCGACGAGCGCGATCACCCCACGAGGCTCTCGTTCACCGCATCACCGCGGTCGCAAGCCGTCCAAGGCGATCCGGGTGACTGATTCGGCGAGGCTCGCGTCGTACATCTGCGACGCCTGACACCCGATCATGAGAGCCTTGACCTCGTCGGCCGAGACGTCGCGTCTCGCGGTGCCCGCACGCTGTGCCGCATGCAGGAGTCTGCGGAGGAGGTTCCGGAATTCCTTCTCTGCGTCGGGCACCGACTTGTCGAAGTCGAAGCCGGAGCCCGCGAGAGTTTCGACGAGGCCGCGATCCGCGCCCCAATCGAGAACCATCGATCGGATGAACACGAACAGCGCGTCCTCGGGCCCCTCGGTCTTCAGAAATGCGCGTCCCGACTCGACGATGCTGCGCATCCGTTCGACGAGGACCGCCTGAACGAGCAGGTCTTTGGTCGGGAAATGGCGGTAGACGGTACCGGCGCCGACGCCCGCCCGGCGGGCGATCTCATCGATCGCGATCATCAGTCCGTCGGTGGCGAACGCCTGGTATGCGACCTCCAGGACGCGTGCGCGATTGCGGACGGCATCAGCTCTCAATGGTCGCGCAGGTGAGCTCACCCGTCCACCTTCGCACACCGGCGACTCGACCGTGCGCACACTCCGGAGTCCTTTGCGAACCGCCCCCCGCGGTGTGCCCTATCGGGCTACGGCGAGGCCACGATGCATCGACGCGGCTACTGTCCCGAGTAGCACAACGCGGAACGTACGCCATCGTCCGCGGCGCAGCGGTTGCTCCGGCGGTGTCGCCCTCCGGTCCGTCACGCACTCGCCGACGACGCTTCAGCCGAGGATCGTCGAGCGGGTGAAGGCTGGCGAATGGCGTTGCCTCAGGGACGACTCGGACGCCGAACTGTTGACCGACGAGAGTGGTCATGGAATCGTGTAGTGAACTCGTGTTAACGTGCCGGGTCTGGTTCTGCGGGCTCGACGTACGGTATTCGAGCCGACCAGTGCAGCACTCGGGTTTCGGGACGTGGCATCCGCCATCGCTCAATGCGCATGGCCGAGAGTCGGTTCCACGCGGGAGCCGGCGACCGGAAAAGCGGTGAAAGGTAGCGGGATGACGACGCTTGAGGGCAAGGTGGCCATCGTGACGGGGGCCGGAGGGCGACTGGGTCGAGCCAGCGTGTCCGCGATGGCGCGGGCGGGCGCATCGGTGCTTGCGGTGGATGTCGATGCGGCCGGCGCCGAAGCTGCGGCGGCAGGGTCGTCGGGCGACGTTCGTCCCCACACCGCGGACATCAGCGAGGAGAGCGACGTCGTCGAGATGATCGACAGGGCGACTGCGGAGTTTGGTGGAGTCGACATCCTCTTCAACAACGCCGGGCTGGTCGGCCTGGAACACGGGACGGGCCTGCTCGACATCGACGTGGAGGTGTGGGATCGCATACTGGCCGTCAACCTGCGCGGAACGATGCTGGGCTGCAAACACGTCGTCCCCCGATTGCTCGCCAGAGGCGGCGGCACGATCATCAACATGTCGTCGGACAGCGCGGTTCTGGGGGACGTTGCGAACTTCGCCTACGCCGCTTCGAAATCCGGGGTCAACATCTTGACGCGCTATGTGGCGGCGAGCTTCGGTAAGCAGAACGTCCGCTGTAACGCCATCTCTCCCGGCGTTCATCTCTCCGATGCCGACCGACCCACCGCCGAGTCGAGTGGTTTCTACCGAAGTGAGCTCTACGCCCTGATCGAGGACAACTGCCTGCTTCCCCGGCTGGGCAGACCGGAGGATGTAGCGAATCTCGCCGTGTTCCTCAGTTCCCCTGATGCCGAGTACATTACGGGCCAGATCGTTCACGTCGACGGTGGACTGCTCGCCCACGTGCCCCACCTCGCCGAGGCCAGGCGCTTGGGCGGCAGCGCCTACTGATCGAACGGGGCGGCGTTGCGAGCCGTTCGGTGCCCGTCAACGCCGCCCCTCGACGTCGCGACTACGCGAGGAACTCCGCGGCGACGGCAACGGATTCGGGATCACTGAAATCCACCTTCAACGTGTTGTCGCCGGCGTCGAACGTCAACCGGTGGATGCCACCGGTGGTCGCCAGTTCGAGAGTCGTACAACCTTGAGGGCCGACGTTGTGCGGGCCGTAGAACTGGTTGGCCCCCGAAGCCCATATGTCACCGGGGCCGAGCCACTGCCCGTCCACTTCAACCGCACCGCGGACGACGAGTTCGAGGCGAGCGCCGTCGTGCGAATGCCGCGGTAGCACGTAGTCGGGTGGATACTCCACCACCACCGCCGCCGGACTGCCTTCGTCAGAGGGGTCTCCGAGGACGTGCATGGTCGTTCGGAGTCCCTGTTGCTCTCCCGCAGCGGCCAGCGGACCCGCCCACTGAGCCTCGGGCGGGGTGATTCCCCAATAGTCGTCCGCGGCTATACGCCAGATCTGCATCGATCCGCCCTTCTCCTGGCTGAGTCACATACAGTGAATCATTGTTAAGGTCAGATCCATACTAACTTACGCAGGCATTTAACGAATATATCGGGGAATGAGGACGCATGTATGCCATCGTTCACCGATTGGAATCCGATTCGTGCGGGCCATCCGCCCCACGATCGTCGAGACAGGCCGCGCCGAACCGCCCACGAACGCGCTGCCGTCGCGGAGAGAACGAACCTGTCACGACGACACGCGCGGCTCATCGATCCCGCGCCTGCAGAACGCTTTTCGGAGCTGACGGAAGGTGGGTCGGAAGGTGAGATGGATCGACGAGGCGATAGATCCGCGGCTCCCGAGACGGCTGCAGATCCTCGGAGTCGCGGGCAGGATGTTCGCAGCGCGCGGATTCGCCGGAACGGGCGTTGACGAGATCGGTGAAGCGGCCGGGATCACCGGCCCGGCCCTGTACCGTCACTTCGCCAACAAGCAGGCGATACTCGACGCCCTCGTCGTCGAGGGCATGCAGCGTCTGCTGCGATCGGCACAGGCCGTCGCTCGGCCGGAATCCGACGCCGGCGAGTGGCTCGATGCGCTCATCGACGTGCGTCTCGACTTCGCCTTCGGTCCGGATCGTTACTCGTTCATCATGCACCGCAACGAGTACGACAACATCTCCCCGGAAGCGATGCGCGAGGTCGCCGCGCTCGAGGACGTCTACCTGTCTGATTGGTTGAGGGTGATCGCCGCATTGCGTCCGGGCGTTGCGACCGGCGTGATCCGCCGAGCCATGCACGCCGTCCACGTCTTCATCGGATACGTCGCACTCGAGGACGGCATCGACCCGATCGACGACGTGCGCGCCCACATCGCCGTCATGGCACGTGCGGCGATCTTCGCCTGACGCCTGACGCCTGACGCCTGACGCCTGACGCGGATGCCGGATCCGGCGTCAGTGAGACCCGCGCTTCAACGCCGCTCGGCCGGCCATCCGGACAGCCTGCTCCACATGGGGATTCGCGAGTCCCGAGATGTCTCCCGCATCGGTATCGGAGAGCCATGACCGTAATACCCTGCGGTGCACTTTGTTGGATCGAGTGACCGGGAGTTCGGCCATGACGACGACGGCCTCGGGGCGCATGGGCTTGCCCATGGACCGCTCGACGGCCTGCGAAACCGAGGAGGCGACGTCCCCCGCATCATCCACGCCGTCACAGAGGGTGATCGCGATGACCGGTACCAGCCCTTTGCGATCGTGGGGCAATCCCACGGCGCCGGCGAGCGCCACTCCGGGCACGTCGAGCGCGAGTGCCTCCAGTTCGGACGGTCCGACCCGCTTTCCGGCGACCTTGATGACGTCGTCCGAACGACCGGGCACCTCCCAGCTGCCGTCGTGATGACGGATCGCCTGATCGCCCTGCTGCCAACGGTTCCCGTACTTGGACCAGTAGGCGTCAACGTATCGCTGCGGCTCGCGCCACAGGCCGTTGGTCATCGAAGGCCAGCTTCGATTCAGGACCAGTTCTCCGACTCGACCCGTCACGGGCTGCCCCTCGTCGTCGACGACGTCGACCGCCATCCCCGGCACCGGTCCCGCGAACCTGCCCTCGAGGGTCTCGACGATCGGACAGCCCGCGAGTATGCCGCCCCCGATCTCCGTGCCGCCGGACCAGTTGATGATCGCGGCCTTTCCGCGACCGACGTGGCGGTGCACCCAGCGCCAGGCGGGCGTCGTCCACGGTTCACCGCTCGACGGGAGGACGCGAAGCGAATCGAGCGCGTACTTCGAGACCCACTCGTCTCCGGCCATCGCCAGGACCCTCGCGGTGGTCGGCGCGATGCCCAGATGCGTGATGCCGTGTCGTTCGACGATCTGCCACAGGCGATCCGGCTCGGGATAGTCCATGACGCCCTCGAACAACACCAGGGTGGCGCCGAGAGTCAACGTCGCGACCACGGTGAGCGGGCCGACGAGCCAACCCATGTCGCTGGGCCAGCACAGGCGATCGCCGGGGCCCAGGTCCATCGTGAAGGCGACGTCGATCGCCGCACCGTACGGCATCCCGCCGTGCGTGTGCAGAACCCCCTTCGGGCTTCCGCTGGAGCCGGAGGTGAAGGCTAGACACCACGGAAGGCCGGCGTCGAACGCTTCGGGGGGACCGTCTTCTCCGTGACTCACGAGGTCGGACCACGGCGTGGCTCCCGCCGGCGTGGCGCCGGCGTCGAGGCGGGGGACGACGACGACGCGGCAGTCGGCGGGGGACCGTCGTGCCGCCTCCACCGCGGTCTCGGCCATGCGAACAACGCCGCCGCGGCGGTAGAAGCCGTCGGCTGTGATGACCACCTTCGCGCCGGCGAGTTCGATCCGTTCGGCGAGTGCCTCCACACCGTAGCCGCTGAAGGCCGGTGCGATGATCGCCCCGATTCGGGCGGTTGCCAGAATCGCGACGACCGCCTCCGGAATCATCGGCAGGTGCAACGTGACGACGTCGCCCCCGGCGACTCCCATCTCCCGCAGGCCCTTGGCCGCACGGGCCACACTGATGTCGAGTTCGGCGGCGCTGATGGTGCGCACTTCGCCGTCGTCGCCCTCCCAGACGACCGCCGTCGCGGTCGGGTCCAGTAGTCGGAAGGCGAGCCACGCGACGTTGGTGCCACCGTCGGGGAACCACCGCGAGAACGCCTGGCCGCGTGAATCGTCCACCACACTGGACCATTCGCGCATCCAGCTCAGTCCGAGGAACTCCATGGCGGCGGGATAGAACCACTCCGGTGACGCTGCGGCGCGGTCGATCAGCTCGGAGTACGAATCGAGACCGGCTGACGCCATGAACCTGCTCACCCGATAGTCGCCGACCGTCGCTGGATCGGGACGCCAACGATCGTGCAGGAAGAACGGAGACAGCTGATCGGCCATGAGCATCTCACCTCGGTAACTCGCTGACGTAAACGACGGTTAACGTTAGCATCGACGAACGGAGCCGCCGGAGGGATCGCGATTATCGCCGTCCGGATGAGCTTCCACGGCTAGTGGGCGAGTGATTAACGATGCCTTACTCCATGCCCTCCGGATGAGCGCGATGCGCGGCAGCGACCACACGAGGTTGCGCGGCTCTCTTCGCCAGCGCACCACCCAAGTTTCGGGGTTCGTCACGGTGGAACTGAAGATAAGCACTGCTATGCAATGGATTAACGACGTCATATGAGATATCACCGCGGGTCGACACTCTCACCCGAGATTCGCCAGAACCGACTCGTCGCATCATCGACGCTTGACACCGAGTTGCGGACCGTGGCACGTTGTGACGCAGCTTACTGATAACGATGGTTCACTGAGGTGCGGGCAGCCGCGCAGGACAGGCCCGACAGCCTGTTCTCGGATAGTTGGGGAATGGGATGCTCACGATCAGTAGTGTCGCCGGCAAGCCGGCGCGCAACGTCGGTGCCTTCTTCGCCCTGTGCCTCGACGCGCTGTTGCAGACGTTCCGACCACCGTGGGCCTGGCGGGAGTTCCTCGCTCAGTCCTGGTTCGTCGCGCGAGTCTCGTTGGCGCCCACCGTTCTACTGGCGATCCCCTTCACCGTCCTGATCAACTTCACACTGAACATTCTGCTCATCGAGATCGGCGCCGCCGACCTGTCCGGTACCGGGGCGGCCGTCGCCGCGGTGACGCAACTCGGTCCACTGGTGACGGTCCTCGTCATATCCGGAGCCGGGGCAACGGCGATGTGCGCGGACCTCGGCGCCCGAACCATTCGTGAGGAGATCGACGCGATGAAGGTGCTGGGGATCGACCCCGTCCAGGCTCTGGTCGTTCCCCGCATCTTTGCCGCCACCCTGGTCTCGCTGTTGATCTCGCCGGTGGTCACCATGGTGGGCCTCGTCGGCGGCTTCTTCTTCTCCGTATATCTGCAGAACGTGACACCGGGCGCCTACGTCGCCGGACTGACTCTCCTCGTCGGCGTACCCGAAGTGCTCGTCGGTCTGGTGAAGGCGGCGATCTTCGGCATGGCCGCCGGATTGATCGCCTGTTACAAGGGGCTCTCCGTAGGCGGCGGCCCGCAGGGCGTCGGCAACGCCGTGAACGAGACCGTGGTCTTCACGTTCCTGGCGCTCTTCATGATCAACGTGGTCGCGACCGCCGTCGGTGTTCAGGCCACCCGATGACGCAGACCCGGCCCAGCACCCTGCACCCGACACTCCGGCGAGCGGCGACCGGCGCCTCGTCCACGTGGAAGCGAATTGGCTTCCAGATGTGGTTCTACGTGCAGACCATTCGAGGGGTACCTCACGCGATCACCCGCCACCGTGGTGAGGTGATTCGCCAAGTCGCGCAAATGGGTTTGGGCGTAGGTGCACTGGCGCTCATCGGAGGCACGGTCGTCGTTGTCGGGTTCCTCACGCTCTCGACCGGATCCCTGATCGCGGTCCAGGTCTTTCCGCAGTTGCAGGACATTGGAATCGATGCGCTCACCGGATTCGCATCGGCGTTCTTCAATGTGCGGCTCGTCGGCCCGATCATCGCAGGCGTCGGACTCGCCGCCACCATCGGCGCCGGGGCGACCGCCCAGATGGGGGCGATGCGGATCAGCGAGGAGATCGACGCCCTCGAGGTGATGGGCATCCGCGCCATCGCCTATCTCGCATCCACCCGTCTGATCGCGGGCATTTTCGTCGTGATCCCCCTCTACTGCGTTGCGGTCCTCATGGCCTTCATCGCCACCAGGAGCGGAACGACGATGATCTACGGCCAGTCGGCGGGGGCGTACGACCACTACTTCAATACGTTCCTCAATCCGACCGACATGATCTGGTCCTTCCTCCAGGCCGTGGTCACCGGAATCGTGGTGATGCTCGTTCACACCTACTACGGGTTCACCGCCTTCGGCGGGCCCGGCGGCGTCGGTGACGCCGTGGGGCGAGCTGTGCGGACATCGCTGATCGCGGCGGTCACGGTGACGCTCTTCGTATCCCTGGCCATCTACGGCCAGTCCGGCAACTTCCACCTCTCCGGGTAGGTCATGGAAACAATTCGCAGAGATGGAGAGGGCATTCCGCTGGCGTGGTGGACTGTCATTCTCCTGGCACTGATCGCGCTCGTGGTGTACGTGACGCTGGCGCTGTTCGGCGGCGTTTACCGCTCGTACGCATCAGTGACGCTGACATCCGATCGTGCCGGACTTGTCATGGAATCCGGGGGCAAGGTCAAGATGCGCGGGGTCGAGGTCGGCCGTGTGGAGGCTGTGGAGAGCCGCAACGACTCTGCGAACCTGAAGCTCCAGATCAACAGCAGCGAACTGAAATTCATCCCCGCCAACGTCGCCGCGCAGATCAAGGCCACCACAGCGTTCGGCGCGAAGTACGTCGAACTGATCCCGCCGGAGCAACCGACCTCTGCGCGGCTGAAGTCCGGTGCGGTACTGGTGTCGGAGAACGTCTCCACGGAGGTCAACACCGTCTTCCAGAACCTCACCGACCTGCTGAAGGTGATCGATCCGGCCAAACTGAACTCCATCCTCTCTGCCTTCGCCGAAGGACTGCGCGGACAGGGCAACGCTATAGGGACGGCGATGACGGACGCCAATCAGGTTCTGCACGAACTCAACCCGAGAGCGGACGTGTTTCGGCAGGATTGGCGATCCTTGAAGGGGTTCAGCGACACCTATTTCGGTGCCGCGGACGACCTCGTGAAGGTCCTGGACGCCGCGAGTACGACGAGCGAAACCCTCACGTCGAACGCCGAAGCGCTCGATCAGCTTCTGCTCAGCACCATCGGCCTGTCCGATGCCGGTGTCAACGCCGTCGGCCCCGCGAAGGACGACCTCGTCACCGGGATCAACGCGCTGGAGCCCACGACCAGCCTGCTCCTCAAGTACAACCCGATCTACACGTGCACGCTCACCGGCGCGAAACTCCTTCTGGACACCGGCTTCTACGACATGACCGGGAGCAACGGCCGGACGTTGACCACAGACAGCGCGGTGCTCATGGGCAACGACATGTACAAGTACCCGGAGAACCTGCCCATCGTCGGAGCCAAGGGCGGTCCCGGCGGGCAGCCCGGTTGCGGATCGCTGCCGGACGTATCGAAGAACTTCCCCCTTCGCTACCTCGTAGCGAACACTGGATGGGGCACGGGCCTCGACATGCGACCCAACCCCGGCATCGGAAGTCCCTGTTACGTCGACTATCTGCCGGCCACGCGTGGTGTCCCCGAATCCATCAGCCTGCGACAGTGCCTCCCTGGGCCCGCACCGGGACCGACTCCCTACCCCGGCGCCCCACCCTACGGAGCACAGCTGTACGCACGCGACGGCACACCGCTCTACCCGGGGCTTCCGCCCGCGCCGCCACCGGGCCGGCCACGCGACGGGGGCCCGACGCCGGGAGCCGAACCGTACGTGGTGCCGCACCCCATGGAACAGCAACCGACTCCCGTTCAACCGCCACCACCAGCACCGGCGTCGCCGTAATGGGAGGACCGCCGAACCACCTCAGGAGGAGTGAGACATGAGAGCAAGACTGGCATCCGCAGTCTGGCGACTGTCGGCATTCGTCCTAGTATGCAGTCTTTTCCTCTTCGCGCTGATAGCTATCTTCGGACGACTCAGATTCACCGACGAAGTGCCGTATCGCGCACTCTTCACCAACGCCAGCAGCCTCGAACCAGGGCAGTTCGTTCGCATCGCGGGCGTCGAGGTCGGAAAGGTGCGCAGCGTCGAAGTCCAGTCCGACGCCACGGTTCTGGTCGAATTCGGCGTGGAATCGTCGGTGGTTCTGACGCAGGGCAGTCGCGCCGTCATCCGGTACGCCGACCTGGTCGGCGGTCGCTACCTGTCGTTGGAGGAAGGCGCCGGAAGCACGCGGACACTGCATCCCGACGATACGATCGCGTTGTCGAACACCTCGCCGGCGCTGGATCTCGATGCTCTCATCGGCGGCTTCAGACCACTGTTCCGCGCGCTCGACCCGGATCAGACCAACGCGCTGACGGGTCAGTTGATCAAGGCGTTCGAAGGCCAGTCCGACTCCATCCGGTCCTTCTTCACACACACTGCGGCACTGACGAATTCGTTGGCCGACCGAGACCGGCTCATCGGCGAGGTGGTCGTCAATCTGAACACGGTTCTCGGCTCGCTCGGAGATCAGGAGACGGAGTTCGCGAAGGGGGTCGAGTCGCTGTCGGCGCTCGTCGCCACCCTCGCCGACCGCAAGAAGGACATCGCGAACGCCATCGCCCACATCGATGCGGCTGCCGGATCGGTGAGTGATCTCCTCGCCCAGGTGCGAACACCACTGTCGAAGGTGGTGCACGAGACCGATCGAACATCGGGAATCGTCGTCGCGGATCACGACTACCTCGACGAGCTGCTCAAGACGCTTCCGGACACCTACAAGACCCTGGGCCGACAGGGGTTGTACGGCAACTTCTTCAGCTTCTACCTGTGCGACGTCCTCTTGAAGATCAACGGCAAGGGCGGCCAGCCCGTCTACATCAAGGTCGCGAGTCAGGACACCGGAAGGTGCGCCCCGAGATGAAATCGTTCGCCGAGCGCGACCCCCTCATCATCTGCGCCGTCGGCGTGGCACTGTCGCTGGCCATCGTCATCGGCGCCCTCAACTACCAGTCGCTGCCATTCTTCAACAGGAGTGACGACTATTCGGCGTACTTCGCCGACGCGAGCGGTCTCGTACCCGGTTCGCCCGTGGAGGTTTCGGGCACCAAGGCCGGTCAAGTGGAGTCGGTCTCCCTCGACGGGCCGCGGGTGCTGGTCGATTTCACCGTCGCGGACCGCATACAGCTGGGAGATCGCACCGAAGTCGCGATCAAGACCAGAACGCTTCTGGGCTCGAAGATCCTCGAAGTGACCCCACGCGGCGGCGGAACGGTGTCCAGTCCCATCCCGATCGAACGCACCACCTCCGGCTACCAGCTGCCCGACGCACTGGGCGACCTCACAACCGCCATCAGCGGACTCGACACCGGTCAGCTGTCCGACTCGCTCGCGACGCTCTCGACGACGTTCAAGGACACCCCGCCGGAGTTGTCGGCCGCCGTCGACGCAGTCGGTCGATTCTCGACCACCATCAATCGACGCGACGAACAGTTGCGACACCTCCTCGCCGATGCCAACAAGGTCACCGGAGTGCTGGCCGAGCGAGCCGATCAGGTGGTCGGTCTGATCAGGAACGGAAGCCAGCTGTTGGGCGAACTGCGCAGTCAGAGTGCCGCGCTCGACGAGATCTCGCAGAACATCACCACTCTGGCGACCCAGGTCAAGGGCTTCATCGCGGACAACCGCGACACCCTCAAGCCGGCACTGGAGAAACTGAACGGAGCCCTTGCGATCATCGACAACCGCAAAACCGAAGTACAGGAGGCACTGAAGAGGCTGAACGGATTCGCGCTCGCTCTCGGCGAGACGGTCGCCGGAGGCCCGTACTTCCAAGCCTACATCGGCAACCTCCTGCCGGGACAATTCGTCCAGCCGTTCATCGACGCCGCGTTCTCCGACCTCGGAGTCGATCCGAACACGTTGCCGCCGACCCGCATCGCCGACCCCCCCGTGGGACAGCCCGGCACCCCGCCACTGCCCATGCCCTACCCGCGTACGGGCCAAGCGGGAGATCCCCGCCTCACACTGCCCGACGCGATCAGTGGAAACGCCGCCGACCAACCGTGTGGTCCCGAGAGTGTGCCGCTACCCGGCCCCGGCTGCTATCCCGCTCGTGAATCGCAGCCGGCGCCACCGCCCGGGGGAGCGCCCCCCGGCCCGCCCGCCGAGGCTCCACCGGATCTCGGATCAACACCTCAACCCACGCCGTCGCCGGTGCTTCACCCCGCGCCGGCCGAACCCGCCCCGCCCGTAGCCAGCCCGCCGATTGCCGATGCGCGGCCGAATGA